>JAUZEY010000078.1 GCA_030838785.1 Actinomycetota bacterium
AAGGAGAGCTATGCCTGCCGCCGGTGTCGTCACCCTCGTCCTCGTCCTTGTCACGGTTGCCGCCCTGGCGGCGTACCTGACCCGTGTGGCTCTGGTGCTGAAGCACGTGAACTTCACGCTCGGCACCGTCATTGCCGGCGTGCGGGCCATCGAGCTCGCCACACGGCCGATCACCCCGATCCTGGGCAGCATCGCCGGCGATCTCGCCGCCACTCAGAAGGCCCTCGAGGACCTGCTCGCCAGCAAGGCGGCGCCGGCCCGGAGCAAGCCCGTGATGGTGTCGCGCCTTCGCCAGCGCGGCGCCTGATCCCGAACTGGAGCTTGTGATGCCCTACGAATTCGCCTGCGCCGACGCCGGCTGCACCTGCAATGCGTCCTGGTCCGAGTCGAGCCCCGACGCCGTCGTGGGCAAGGTCGCGGCCCACCTGCAGGAGAAGCACAACGTCAAGACGATCTCCGGGACGTTGGCCAACTTCGTGACGTCCGCCATCCGCAAGACCTGAGCCCGGTTCTCCTCCGGCCCGGGGCGGTCAGCCCGAGCGACGGCGGTCCAGCGCGCCGGCCACGGCCGCCTGGCCGAGGCTGATGCCGCCGTCGTTGGGTGGAACCCGGCCGTGCAGGAGGACGCGGAAGCCCGCCTGCTCCAGCGACTCTGTGCAGCGCCGGAGCAGGAGGAGATTCTGGAACACACCGCCGGAAAGGGCGACGGTGTCGAGGCCGCGCTCGGCTCGCAGCCTGCGGCAGACGGCGGCGACACCGGCCGCCAACCCGTTGTGGAAGCGGGCCGCGACCAGGGGCGGCGGCGTCCCCGCGGCCTGATCGGCCACCACGGCCCGGAGCAGGCCGGCGCCAGCGAGGTGCAGGGTTCCGCCCCGGGGATCGAGGTCGAGCGGGTAGGCGTCGGCCTCATTCGGGTCGGCCAGCTGCTCGAGCTCGATGGCCGCCTGCCCTTCGTAGCTGACGGTGTCGCGGACCCCGAGGACGGCGGCCACCGCGTCGAAGAGCCGACCGGCGCTCGAGGTGAGCGGCGCTGAGACGCCGGCTCGGGCCATGCTGACAACGCCCGCCCACCGGTCCTCGTGGCGGCGGAGGATCGGCAGGGCATCGGGGACGGCGCCATCGAAGGCGGCATCGAGGTAGGCAGCGGCCATCCGCCACGGTTCCCTGATCGCCGCCGCCCCGCCCGGCATCGCCACCGGCGACAAGTGGGCGACCCGCTCGAAGCCGGCCAGGTCGGCGACAAGAATCTCGCCGCCCCAGATGGTTCCGTCAGGCCCGAAGCCGAGCCCGTCGAAGGCGACGCCGATGACCGGGCCTTCCTCGCCGTTGTCGGCCAGGCAGGAGGCGATGTGAGCGTGGTGGTGCTGCACGCCGGTGAGTTCGACGCCGTCACCCTCGACCTCGGCGAGGTCGTGGGCGTGCTTGGTCGAGAGGTATTCGGGGTGGAGGTCGTGGGCGACCACCTCGGGCCGCACGTCGAACAGCCGGCAGAAGTGCTCGATGCCGGCTCGGAAGGAGGCGTAGGTCTCGTAGTTCTCGAGGTCGCCGATGTGGTGGGACACGAACGCCCGCCGGTCCTTGGCGACGCAGAACGTGCTCTTCAGCTCTGCGCCGGTGGCCAGCACCGGCCGGGGGAAGGCCCACGGGAGGAGGACCGGCTCGGGGGCGAAGCCCCGGGAGCGCCGCATCGGGAATACCTTGCCCCGGAAGGACCGGACGACGGAGTCGTCGGTGCGGATGTGGATGGCCCGGTCGTGGAGCAGGAAGCAGTCGGCGATGGCGTCGAGCCGTTCGAAGGCGTCGTCGTCGGCGGAGGCGATCGGCTCGTCGGAGATGTTCCCGCTGGTCAGCACGAAGGGAACCGCGAGGTCGTGGGCCAGCAGGTGATGCAACGGGGTGTAGGGCAGCATGACCCCGAGCGAGCGGTTCCCGGGGGCCACCGACGGCGCCAGCGCCGGCGTTCCAGGGAACACCCCCGAACCCCCGGGGTCGTCGTTCTTGGGGGCGAGCACGATCGGCCGGCGGGGCCCGACCAGCAGCGCCGCCTCCCCGGAGCCGAAGGCGCACAGCGCGCTGGCCGCCTCGAAGTCGGCGACCATGACCGCGAACGGCTTCTCCTCCCGGTGCTTGCGGGCCCGGAGGCGGGCGACGGCTGCCTCGTCATCGGCTCGCACGGCGAGGTGATAGCCGCCCAGCCCCTTCACCGCCACGATCTCCCCCGCCCGGAGGCGTGCCACCGCCTCACCGAGGGGGTCGTCGCCGACGAGAGGCCGGCGCCTGCCGTCGCGACTTCGTAGGAGTACGAGGCGGGGACCGCAGTCAGGACAACACACCGGTTGGGCGTGGAAGCGGCGGTCGGCCGGGTCGTGGCACTCGGCGGCGCAGCGCTCGCACATGGGGAACGGGGCCATGGTGGTGAGTGGCCGGTCGTAGGGGACGCCCCTTACGATGGTGAACCGGGGCCCGCAGTTCGTGCAGTTGGTGAAGGCGTACCGGTAACGCCGGCCGGCCGGGTCCCACAGTTCGGCCAGGCAGTCATCGCAGGTGGCGGTGTCGGGGGAGATGAGCGCCTGCTGCTCCCCGCCGCTCCGGCTGGCGACGATGGTGAAGCGCTCCTCCCCCAGCGGCGCCACAGCCGACGCCGTCACTCGCTCGATGAGAGCCAGCGGCGGGGGCTCGGCCTCGAGAATCCGGAGGAACTCGGTGACCGCGGTCTCCTCGCCCTCGACCTCGATGAAGACGCCCTGGGCGTCGTTGCCGACGAACCCGGCGAGGTCGAGCCGCTGGGCGAGCCCGTGGACGAACGGCCGGAAGCCGACGCCCTGAACGATCCCTTCGACGCGGACCCGTGTTCGCACCCGGCCGCCGGCCGGCGCGCTCATCCCGGAGCGGCGCAGGGCCCGAGGGCCTCCTGGACCAGGGTCCACAGCACGTGGTAGGCCGTGGTCTGAGCCTCCTGGATGCGGTGCACCGACGCCGACGGCACCACGAAGAGGTGGTCGACGAGGCCCGATTCGGCCATCTGCCCGCCCTCGTAGCCCGCCATTCCGACGGTGAGGAGGCCGCGCCGGTGGGCTTCTTCGAACGCCCGCAGCACGTTCTGGGAGCCGCCGCTGGTCGAGATGCCGAAGACCATGTCGCCCGCCCGGCCGAAGGCCGCCACCTGGCGGGCGTAGACGACGTCGAAGCCAACGTCGTTGGAGAGGGCGGTGAGGATCGCCATGCCGCTGCCGAGGCAGAACGCCGGCAGCGGCCGGCCCTGCCGGGGCTGGAGAAAAAGCTGGGCGACGTCGGCGGCGTCGGTGCTGCTCCCGCCGTTGCCAAAGGTGAGTAGCCGGCCGCCGGTCTCGAAGCGGGCCGCCATCTCGGCGGCGCAGGCCGCCAGCCGCTCACCCTGCTCCTCGGCCAGCCGGCGCCGGAGGGCGACGATCTCCGTCGCCTTCTCCACCGTTGACCGGCGCACCTCGGCCAGGACGCCCTCGAGGTCGCCGTCGACGGCGTAGAGGAACGGGTAGAGACTCTCGACCCCTTCGGCCCTCATGGTGCGTCGACCCCGTCGTCGGAGAGGGCAGCAATGGCCTCTTTGGCATGGACGAGGACCCGACCGCCGACGTGCGTGTCGACGAGGGCGATGCTGATCTCCTCCACGGTCTGGCCGGTGTCGACCAGGGCCAACTCGCCAGGCAGCAGCTCCAGGATCGTGACCGGCACTGCGACGTCGCCACAGGTGATGCAGACGTCGTCGAGGCAGACGGGGACGGGCTGGGTGGCGTCGGGCGTGGTCATGGCGTGACCGCAGGCCCGGGGGTGCGGGGGTGTCCCCCGGGAATTTCCGTTAGGACGCCGGGATGCTCGAAGAAGACATGCACGAGCTCCCACAGCACGTGGTAGGTCGTGACGTGCATCTCCTTCACGACCTGGGGGTCGTCGGAAGGCACGACGACGAGGTGGTCCACGGCGGGGCTGGTGGCCAGCGGGCCTCCGTCGCCGCCGGCCAGGGCAACGGTGAGGAGGCCGAGCTCCCGGGCCTGCTCGAGGCCGCGGCGCACATTGGCGCATCGCCCGTCCGACGAGACGCCGAGGGCGATGTCGGCCGGGTCGCCCAGCTGCCGGAGCTGGTGGGCGAAGACCTCGGCGAAGCCCTCCCGCGCTGCGATGCCGGTCACGACGGTCGGGTCCGCGGCCAGGGATAGAGCCGGCAGGGCGATCTTCCCGACGACCACGGGGTGGACGAACTCGACGGCAATGTGCTCGGCGTCGGTGGCACCGCCGCCGTTGCCGAAAACCAGGAGCTTCCCTCCCCGGTGGAACCGGGCCGCCATCGCATGGCAGGCCCGGGCGATCTTTTCGGCGCTCTCCACGAGGGCCAGCCCGGGCTCGACCCGCCGGTCGAACTCCCGGACTGCCGAGGTCACCGTACTGACCGCCGCAGGGCCGCCACGCCCGATGGCCGGTTTCTTGTCGGGGGCGTGTCGTCGGGTTCGGATTCCCGGGCCTTCGACTGGGCCAGGGCGTGCCGGCAGAGGTAGCGCTCGATGGCGAGGTGCGTCTCGGCCAGCGCCTCCACTGCCGACTGGAGCTGCTCCTCGCCGGCTGGGGTCAGCCGGTACATGCGCCGGGCCGGGCCGGTGGAGGAGGTGTTCCAGTACGAGTACACGGTGCCTTTTTCTTCCAGCGTGCGGAGCGACCGGTACACGGCGGCCGAGTCGTCGTCGATCCCCAACGCCTTGAGGCGCGTGACGAGGTCGTAGCCGTACCCAGGTTGTTCCTTCAACAACAACAGCAGACACGGCTGCAGGAAGCTCTTCGGGAGCCCTCCCGGATACCGGTCCATGCGCGCCCCCCGGGTTGCCAGACCTTCGGGGTCACAGTACTACCGCCTTGCCGGGCTGTCTTTGGATTCCCGGCCTAGTTCCGGTCGCGAATCGGGACATAGGGCCGTTCGTCGGGCCCTACGTAGAGTTGACGCGGCCGGGAGATCTTCTGCTCGGGGTCGCCCAACAGCTCCAGCCAGTGCGATACCCACCCCGCGGTGCGGGGGATGGCGAAGAGCACCGGGAACATGTCGATGGGGAAGCCCATCGCCTGGTAGATGAGGCCGGAGTAGAAGTCGACGTTGGGATACAGCCGCCGGGAGATGAAGTAGTCGTCGGCGAGGGCGATCTCTTCCAGTTTCAAGGCGATGTCGAGAAGGGGATTGTGGCCGGTCACCTCGAACACCTTCTCGGCGGTGGCCCTGATGATCTTGGCCCGGGGGTCGTAGCTCTTGTAGACCCGGTGCCCGAAGCCCATGAGGCGAGCCTTGCCCTCCTTCACGGCGGCGACGAAGGGCTCGATGTTCTCCAGGGAGCCGATTTCGGTCAGCATCCGCACGACGGCCTCGTTGGCGCCGCCGTGGAGGGGGCCGTAGAGGGCGGCGCAGGCAGCGGCGGTCGACGAGTACGGATCGGCGTGGGCCGACCCGACGACCCGCATGGCCGTGGTGGAGCAGTTCTGCTCGTGGTCGGCGTGGAGGATGAACAGCTGATCGAGCGCCCGGGCCAGGATGGGGTCGGACTCGTACCGGGGCTCGGCGATCTTCCACATCATCGACAGGAAATTCGACGGGAAGTCGAGCGAGTTGTCGGGGAAGACGAACGGCAGGCCGACCGAGAAGCGGTGGGCGAAGGCGGCCAGCGTGGGCATCTTGGCGATGAGCCGCACGACCTGGCGCATGCGCACTTCGGGGTCGGCGATGTTCTTCGCCTCGGGATAGAAGGTCGACAGCGCCCCCACCGTGGCCACCAGGATGCCCATGGGGTGGGCGTCGTAGTGGAACCCGTCCATGAAGCGCTTCCGTACGTTCTCGTGGACGTAGGTGTGGAAGGTGATGTCGTGCGTCCACTTCTCGAACTCCGCCCGGGACGGCAGCTCTCCGTGGACGATCAGGTAGGCGACCTCAAGGTAGCTGGACTGCTCGGCCAGGTCCTGGATCGGATATCCCCGGTAGCGGAGGATGCCGTTGTCGCCGTCGAGGTAGGTGATCGAGCTGCGACACGCCGCCGTCTGGAGGAAGGCTGGGTCGTAGATGAAGACGTTGGGATCGAGCTCGCGCAGCCCGCGGGACGAGATGCCCCCGTTCTCGATCGGGATCTCGACACTCTTGCCGGTCCGGTTGTCGATGATCGTGTAGCTGTCGGCCACGCCAACCCCCTTGCCCTCTCCTGCACCGTGATCATGACAAACCCAGGAACAGGTGTGCGAAAGGGCGGGGTTGACGTAACAGCCCGTTCACTGGGCTGACGCCCACTGGCACTCCGCCGGGACCCACCAAATTTGTTTTCCCGTGCTTTGCCTGTTCCCTTTGTGTCGCAGGAGTATTAGGGTAGATGCTGCTTACACAAGTTGTCGGTGACGCTGGCGCCACGGATGTTTGCCCGAGGCGCCTCCGAGGGCGGAGTCAACAGAGTCGCCAGGGAGTCGGTGGTGCCAACGCGGCATCGGCGGCTGCAGGCGGGGGCGGTTGATGCAAGGGCGGAGACGTACTGATGTTCAGGAGGGGCGGGGGCGGGGTCGGGCCCTGCTGCCATCCTCTCCGGGCAGGGCAGGTCCGGTGCTCCTCGCCGGCCTACTGGCCGGGGTCGGCGCGTGGCAGCCCGCGGGCGCTTCCCGGGCGCCGGTGGCCCGGCGGTCCACGCCCTGCGACGCGATGTGGAGCGGTGCCCCGGGCCCTGACACCGCACTCGAACTCGAACTCCTGCCGGATGGGCCCGGCTCGGTCCGGTCGGTGCGATCCGAGGACCGCCTGAGGGCGACGATGGCGGCGGGCATGTCCGCACCGGACGCACCGGCATACCTCTGCATCGGCTCGCCCGGAAGACGGCCGGTCGCCGTGCTGTACGGACCCGGCGACGGTGTTCCCGCCCACCACCCGCAAGTCGGCCCGGTGCCCTTCGAGGTCCCGGAGCTCAACCCGGGATCGAACTTCTGCGTGCGCGGCTACGCCGTGCATGGCGCCGGCCAGCGTCTCGCCACCGACCTGATCTGCGTAGTCGTGGGGCCGTCCCCGCCGGGCTCGGAACCGTCAGCCACCCCCTCCCCCGGCCGACCGAGCGGGCCAAACAGCTCAGCCCCCGTCCGCGCCGGAGCGCCGTCCTCCGGTGGGCCACAAGCGCCCAGCGGCCCAGAGGCCCCGGCCGGCGCCCACAGTGGCGACCGGAACAGTCCGGCCGCCCCCGAGGGTGGCGCCCGCACCACGCCGCCCGCAGCCAACGGCCCGAGGGGCACCACTGGTCCCGACAACGGGGACCGGCCGCGCGCCACCAGCGGTCCCAACGCCGGGGACCGGTGGAGGGCGAACAGCGGTCCCGACACTCCCGACACCGGGGACCGGTCGAGGGCGAACAGCGGTCCCGACACCGGGGACCGGTCGAGAGCCGACAGCGGCCCAAGCAGTGAGCGCAGATCCAGCGGGCCTGGCGCCGGAAATGGCGCCGCTCCCGGCAACGCTGCCGATGACGGGGGCGGCGACAGCAAGGCCGGACGCGGGAGCAGCGGACGCCCGGAAACTGCCAACGGCCCCGGCCCCGGAGGCAGCCCGCGAGCCGCCAACGGGCCCGAGCGCGGTAAGCCCAGCGGTTCGCCTGGCCCCGGCACGACCGGACACGCACCGGGCAGCGGCAGCGGCACCGGCACCGGCGGAGGCGGAAGCGGAAGCGGAAGCGGAAGCGGAGGCGGAAGCGGAGGCGAAGGGGGTGCCGGCGGTGGCGACGGAAGTGGAGCCAACCCCGGCGGCCGGAACGGAGGCGCCCCACCCGCTGACGATTGTCCTGGCACGAGTAACCCTGGCGGGTCAGCCGACTCCGGCGCCGCTGGACATGGACCGGGTCGCGCAACCGATGGTCGTTGCGACGGCGGTGGCGGCGGGAGCGGTCCGAACGGCGGCGGAGGCGGCGACTCCGGCCGCGGGCCGTTCGGGAGCGGCAGCCGGCCATCCGGCGGTCCGGGCGGCCCCAACGGAGGGAGCACCGGAGGCGGCGGAGGCAAGAACGGCGGCAACGGGACTGGAAACGGGACCGGACCGGCGAACGGGAGCGGCGGCGGGCAGCCGAATGGTGACGGCACTGGGCCGGCGAACGGAAACGGCGCCCGGCAGGCAAACGGCACTGGCAACGCGAACGGCGCCCGGCAGGCAAACGGCACTGGCAACGCGAATGGCGCCCGGCACGCAAACGGCACTCGGAACGGGAGCGGCGCCGGGCACGCAAACGGCACTGGCAACGGGAGCGGCGCCGGGCAGGCGAACGGCACTGGGAACGGGAGCGGCCCCGGGCAGGCAAACGGCACTGGGAACGGCGGCGCCGGGCAGGCAAACGGGGCTCGGAACGGGAGCGGCACCGATCTTGGGGGCGGGGGCGGGTGCGGGCCCGGGAGCGGAAGCCGGAGCGCGAACGGGAACGGGAGCGGGCCCGGGAGCGGGAGCGGAGGCCGGAGCGGAGGCCGGAGCGCGAGCGGGAGCGGAAGCCGGAGCGCGAACGGGAACGGGAGCGGGCCCGGGAGCGGGCCCGGGAGCGGGCCCGGAGGCGGGAGCGGAGGCCGGAGCGCGAGCGGGAGCGGAAGCCGGAGCGCGAACGGGAACGGGGGCGGAAGCGGGAACGGGAACGGGAACGGAAGCGCGCCCGGGAGCGGGAGCGGGAGCGGAGGCGGAAGCGGGAGCGGAAGCGGGAGCGGAGGC
>JAUZEY010000116.1 GCA_030838785.1 Actinomycetota bacterium
TGCAGAGGTCGCCGGTCGTGTCGCCGGCCCAGGCGACGAGCATCTTGCGCACGGCCTCGAAGAAGCCGCTGGCCAGCCCGGCGCCGGTCATGAGCGTGACCCAGCAGTCGACCTGGAGGCCGTCGAGACGGTCGAGCCAGGCGGCCAGATCGTTGTCGGACAAGGTGGTCTGATCCCCCGGGGCCCGGGCGGCCAGGATGGCCTTGCGCTGGGCCTCCACCACGGCGGGAACGCCGCCGGCCAGGCGCAGGGTCCTCGGCGCCACCTTGAGGCCGGTCACCGCCTCCCGGAGGCGGGCCTGCACCGTTGCTTTCGGCGGCACGTAGTCGGGGTCGGCCTCGAGGCCGAAGAACTGCTGGTACATCGCCTGGCGGGAGCTGCCCGGCGTCGCCTCCCCCAGCCCGGCGAGCTGGTCGGCGTTGAGGTAGACGAGGCCGTAGAAGGCCTGCATGTAGGGATCGGGGGCGTCGGCCGGGGTGAGTACGCCGAGCATCTCGA
The DNA here is from genome assembly GCA_030838785.1 of Actinomycetota bacterium. Lineage (GTDB taxonomy): Bacteria > Actinomycetota > Acidimicrobiia > IMCC26256 > BP-133 > BP-133. The sequence continues at coordinate 499 of JAUZEY010000116.1, forward strand.
AGTAGAACTTCCGGACCCCGGCCTCCTCGTAGGTCAGCACGAGGTCCTGGCTGAGCGGCGTGAGAGGCCGCGGGTACCCGTCGGCGGCGTTGGCCCGGGTGACGGCGATCGGGTGATCGGGCCACTGGTTGAGCCAGTACTCCCAGTCGACGAGACCCGGAACGGATGCGCTCACGGTCAGCCCTCCTCCGGGGACGGATGCGACGAGATGCGGGCGATGGCGGCGATCTCCCCTCCGCCGACCAGCCGCATGGCCCACAGCGTGGGATCGGCGGTGCTCTGACACGACTCCAGCAGGCTTCCGGCCGGCACCGTCCGGCGGAACCACATCTCGCCCCGCCCGGCCGGCCCGACCCCGGCGTAGGCCAGCTGGATGATGAACAGCAGCAGGCCCTGGACCAGGATCGTCGGGTAGCCCTGGGCCCAGGCGTAGCGCTCGTCCTCGTGGACGGGGTAGCGCGTGCCGGCCAGCCCCGCGAAGTGCCGGATGGTGGCCTCGTCGACCACCAGCGTCCGGCGGCGGGACAGGGACGAGGGGTCGAGCTCGGGGCGGGCCGGGAGGTCGCGGGTGCCGTAGGACTCCAGCTCGCCGTCCATCCGGGCCACCAGCAGGCTGTCGGCCACCAGCTCGCCGCCGAGCCGGGCCTGGGTGGCCAGGCCGGTCTCGAACGACCCGCCCCGGCCCGAGACCCACTCGACATGACCGGAGGCGCCGAACTCCCGGCGGGGGACGGGCTGGCGCCACTCCACCCGCTGGTAGACCTGAACGGACGTGTCGCCGAGGCGGTAGCGGGAGTCGACGATCTCGGGGATCAGGACCATGGGCCAGCCGAGCGGCCCGAGCTCGCCGATGGGCGACTGCAGCCAGAGGCAGAGCTCGTTGAACCACTGGCCCGACAGCTCCAGCGACCGCTCGACGCGCAGACCCGGGGTGCGCAGCGTCTCGAGGGTGGTGGCCCCCCTGGTCGTCACGCCGGCCCTCCCCCGGTGGCTCCGTCACTGACTGACTGTTCAATCATAGTTCATCTCCCGTCTGCGGCGCCAGGTCCGCCCGCAGCACCTTCTTCTCGATCTTCCCGATGGACGTCTTCGGCAGAGCCTCGACGATGCGGTACTCCTCCGGCACCTTGAACCGGGCCAGCTGGCCCCGGCAGTGGGCGTCGAGGGCGACCACGTCGGGCTCGGGGCAACCGGCGGCGGGAACCACGAAGGCCACCACCGCCTCGTCCCGTACCGGGTCGGGCCGGCCCACCACCGCCACCTCCGCCACCCCGGGGAACTCCGACAGCACCCGCTCCACCTCGGACGCCGACACGTTCTCCCCCGCCCGCTTGATGACGTCCTTGGCCCGGTCGACGAAGTACAGGTACCCGTCCTCGTCGACCCGGCCCAGGTCGCCGGTGCGGAGCCAGTCGCTGTCTTCGGCGGCTCCCGCCGCCGCTGTCGGGGGGCCACCCCCCGGCCCCCGGGCAAACGCGGCCTCGGTCTCCTCCGGCCGGCCGTGGTAGCCGACCATGAGCGAGACACCCCGCTCCCCCCGGATCCGGATCTCGCCCTCGGCTCCCGGGGGCAGTTCCTTGCCGTCGTCGTCGAAGATGCCCACCGCCCGGCCCCGCCCCGGCCGGCCGACGCTCGGGATGCGGCGGTCGCCGTGGACGGGCGCCGCGGTGGCCACCGCCACCGCCTCGGTCAGGCCGTAGATGTTGCACAGCGGAGCACCGAAGCGCCGTTCGAAGCCCGTCCACATCGCCGGCGGGACGTTGAGACCGTAGGGCACGAGGCGCAGGGCCGTCTCCGAATCGTCCGGCCGTTCGGGGGTGGCCATGATCATCCGCACCTGGGTGCCGACGATGGACGAGATCGTCACGCCGTGGCGGCGGACGAGATCGATCCACCCGCCGGCCGAGAACGACCGGGCCAGCACGAGGCGGGCGCCCGTCGTGAGCGCCGGCAGCAGCGTGACCAGCTGGGCGTTGACGTGGAACAGCGGGAGAACGCCGAGGAAGACGTCGTCGGGGCGGGCGGCCCAGTAGGAGGCGACGCTGTCGGCCTCGGAGGCCATCGACCGGTGCGACAGCATGACGCCCTTGGGGTGCCCGGTGGTGCCCGAGGTGTAGAGGATCTCGAACAGGTCGTCGGGGCCGGGTGGGGGTGGCAGGCTGGAGCCGGCCGGGCCGTCGGGCGGCGGCGACGGCGACCGCGGTGCCAGAGCCAGCGCGGGCCAGCCCGGCGCCTCCCCCCGCAGGGCCAGGCGCGGGCCGCCGAAGCCCGCCACGGCGGCCGCCTCGTCGAGGCGGGCCGCTGCGCCGGCCTCGCCGAGGAGGGCCACGGCCCCGGCGTCGGCCAGCTGCCAGGCGATCTCCGGGGCGGTGAGGAGGGCGTTGAGCGGCACGCACACCGCGCCGAGTCGGGCCGAGCCGGCCAGGGCGACGACGTAGTCCACGCTGTTGGCCCCGAACAGCGCCACCCGCTCCCCGGGACGGACCCCGAGGCCGGCGAGGCGCCCGGCCAGCGCCACCGCCCGCCGGGCCACGGCGGCCCAGCTCGTGACCTCGTCCGGCCCGTCGCCGTCGACGAAGGTGAGCAGCGGTTGGTCGCCGGCGAGGCGGGCGCGCCGCTCGACCAGCGTCCAGACGGTGTCGTCGGCGGTGCGACCGGAGAACACGCCCGGCAGGCTACGCCCGCCGGCCGGGGACTTTTCAGCCCTGCGGCTCGTCGGTCACGAGCCGGGCCCGGAGCCGGTCGACCGTCTCCGCCGGCAGGCCGGCGGTCTCGAAGAAGCGGAGTACGCCGCCGTGGCGCTCGTCGAGGTAGTCGAGCGCCTGCGCCATGACCTCCTCCACGGCGCTCAGGATGCCGCCGAGCCCGGGCTTGAGCAGGTCGCCCTCCTCCCAGTCCCACCAGGTGCCGATCGCCTCGAGCAGCCGGTCGGGATGGGGCGCCTGGCTGACGTAGCCGGCCAGGATCGTGGCCCGGTCGACGCCGAGCAGATCCTGCACCAGGGCGGTCAGGAGGCCGGTGCGGTCCTTCCCCGCCGCGCAGCCGATGGCCGCCGGCTGGGCCTCGGCGATGGCGGCGACGGCCGCCACCAGCGACGGGGCGAACTCGTCGAGCAGCCGCCGGTACATCAGCCCGAGGTAGGCCCGGCCGTCGGCCTCGGTCACGCCGTGCTCCCCGAGGACGGCGGCGAAGTCGGCCGCGTCGCCGAGGGAGATGGGCTCGTGGTGGTAGTGGACCCCCCGGGAGGCGGCCCAGTCGACGAGCGTGCTCCGGTCCTCGCTCCCGCCCCGCAGGTCGACGAGCACCCGCAGCCCGATGGTATCGAGATGGGCGATCTCGGCGTCGCCGACGAGGCCGCCCGAGATCCGGAACACGAGCCCCGATCGGAACCACCCGCCGTCTTTGAGGGGATGCCCGCCGATGTCGCCGACCCGCAGGCCGTCCACGGCCGGTTGCGCCACTCCGCCGCTCCTTCCAGGAGGTTCGGGCACGTTTACACCAGGTGTCACTGTGGCATAGGGTGACCGGATATGGCCAAAGCCACCGTAGGGGAAGCGCGCCCCCGTCCAGGTCTGCGGGAACGCCGGAAGAAGCTGACCGCCGCTGAACTCGAGGCCGCCGCGCTCCGGCTGTTCGGCGAGCGGGGCTTCGACTCCGTCACGGTTGACGATATCGCCGCCGAAGCCGACGTGTCCCGCCGGACGTTCTTCCGCTACTTCGCCTCCAAGGAGGACGTCCTCCTCGCCGACCACTTCGTGCAGCTGGCCCGGCTCCGGGAGGCCATGGCCGCCCGACCCCCCGACGAGACCATCCTCACCGCCCTGCGCAACGCCATCCTGTCCATGACGGGAGACTTCGAGGATCGCAGGGAGATGGTGATCCTCCGCGGCCGGATCATGCGGGGGACACCGTCGCTCCAGGCCCGCAGCCTGGTCCACCAGCGGGCGTGGGAGGAGGCCATGCAGGACATGGTGGCCGACCGGCTCGGGGTCGACCCGGTCGTCGACCTGCGGCCCGGCGTCGTCGCCGCCACGGCGCTGGCCGCCATGCGGGTGGCCTTCACCAACTGGCTCACCGCCGGCGCCCAGGGCGACCTGATCGCCATGACGACCGAGGCCCTCGACCTCCTCGACGGCGGCCT
>JAUZEY010000140.1 GCA_030838785.1 Actinomycetota bacterium
CGGACCGGGTGGAACCAGTGGTGCCGGTGGCATCGGCGCCGGCCGCCTGGCGGCTGCGAGCCTCCCGGGCCGAGGCGTCGCCGGCGTGGGCGTGGAGGGCGACGAGGGCCACGACCATGTTCAGGCCGACGAGGATCGCCAGCCCACGGATCAGATGACGTCGCGGGAGCGCGCCCACGGGGTTCCTCAGCTCTCGATGTCCGTCGGGGGGTGTAGCTCCAGGTTCGGGCGCTCCGCCGGGGTTCCTGCCCGCGGCGCCCCTCCGGGGGCCGGGAAACGGCCCGCGACGGGACGATCGCCCCGAAATTCCCTACCCGTCGACGCGCGCCGGAGCTTTGTGTCGGTGGGCCTCGAGGTGGCGGCGGACCATGAGCAGGGCGGCGATCCCGTCCCCCACCGCCGAGCCGAGCTGCTTGGTGGAGCCGGCCCGGACGTCGCCGGCGGCGAACAGGCCGGGCATCGACGTCTCCATGGTGGCGCCGGTGACGAGGAAGCCGCCGGCGTCGTGCTCGACGGTGTCGCCGAGGAAGCCGGTGTTGGGTTCCAAACCGATGAACACGAAAGCGGCGGAGGCGGGGTAGCGGTGTTCCTCGCCGCTCTCCCGGTCGCGGGCCACGACGGCCGCGAAGCGGCCCCGGTCCCCTTCCAGCTCGACGATGTCCACGCCGGTGTGGATCTCGAACTGCGGATCCGCCTTCACCCGCTCCTGGAGGACGGTGGACGCCGAGAGGTCCGACCGGGCCAGCACCTGCACCTTCTTGGCGAACTCGGAGAGGTGGAGGCCCTCCTCCAGCGCCGAGTTGCCGCCGCCGATGACCACCAGCTCGTCGGCCCCCTTGTAGAACGGGCCGTCACAGGTGGCGCAGAAGTGGACGCCGGCGCCGATGAGGTCCTCCTCGCCGGGGACGTCGAGCCGCCGGTAGGTCGAGCCGGTGGCCACGATCACGGCGTGGCTGGTCAGCTCCTGCCCGGAGCTCAGCGTCGTGACGAGGTCGCCGCCGTCGGGCGCGACCGAGGCGACCGACACCGCCGAGAGGAGCTCGACGCCGTAGCGGCGGGCCTGGGCCACGAAGCGGTCGGCCAACTCGGCGCCGGAGATGCCGTCGGGGAAGCCGGGGTAGTTGTCGATCCGGTCGCTCACCCCGGCCTGGCCGCCCAGGGCACTGCCGTCGACGACGATGGCGTCGATGCCCTCCCGAGCGGCGTAGATGGCCGCCGCCAGCCCGGCCGGCCCGCCGCCCACGATGACCAGGTCGTAGGCCGCCCGCGTCGCCTCCTGGGTGAGCCCGATGCGCCGGGCCAGTGCCTCGTCGGACGGGTTCACCTCGTGGCTCCCGTCGGCGTAGACGACCGTCGGGATGATCTGGCCCCCGTCCTGCAGCTCCTTGATGGTCTCGATGGCCTCGGGCCGCTGGTCGATGTCGACGTTCTGGTACGGGATCCGGTGGGAGGCCAGGAAACGCTTCACCCGCTTGCAGTGGGGGCACCACGGCGCGCCGTACACGGTGAGGGGGTGGTCGGGGTCGATCATCGCCGGACTTTACGACTTCCTCTGCGACGTCCACACCGGGCGGTTGGCCCCGGTCTGACCCTCAGGTCGACGGTCCGCCGGCCGATTGTCAATGACGATGAGGCCGGGTCACGCGCGCTTCCCGCTCCGCGGGCTTTCCCTGGTGGTGTTCGCCGTCATCGTGGGCGGCACTGCCACCGCGTCCAGCTATGCCCGGGGGGTCGTGGCCGACCAGGAGCGGAGGCTGCTCACCCAGCGGGCCGGTGAGGCCGCCGCGCTGCTGACGAACCAGGTCACCCAGTCGCAGGCGGCGACGAGGGCGCTGGCCGCCGTGGCGCTCGCCACCCACGGCGACCGCACCGTGTTCGATGCGGCGGCCGACCGGGACCCGTCGGTCGTCCGCGGTGCGGGGGCGGTGGCCCTGGTGGAAGAGGACGCCGGGCGGTCCCGGGTCGTCGCCGCCCGGGGGTCGGGTCTCGGGCCGGCCCAGGAGCTGAGCGGCGAGGCCCTGGCCGCGGTGCACCGGGCCCACGACGTCGACGGGATCGTCATGACCGGCCTCTTCGCCAGCCCGGCCGGCGAACGGCGCCTCGGCTCCGCCCTGCGGGTGGCCGCCGACCCGAACAGCCCGGTGATCTACCGCGAGTCGGCGCTGCCGGCGCCCGGTCAGCGCCGCCAGGTCACCTCCACCCAGCCCTTCAGCGAGATCGAGGCCGCGCTCTACGCCGGCCCCCGGGCCGACCCCGCCCAGCTCGTGCTGGCCACCCGGACCCTGCCCTTCCGGGGCCGCACGGTTCGCCACGTCGTGGAGGTCGGCGCCGACCACTGGCTGCTGGTGGTGGAAGCCAACCGGCCGCTGGTCGGGACCATGACCAGCCGGGAACCCTGGCTCCTCCTCGCCCGGGGCCTGATCCTGGCCGTGCTGGTGTCGGTTCTCGTCGAGGTGCTCCGGCGGCGGCGGGGCTACGCCCTGGCGCTGGTCGACGAGCGCACCAAGGTGCTCCAGCAGCAGGAGCAGCAGTTCCGCGACCTGCTCGAGACGGCCCCCGACGGCATCGTCATCGTCGACGGCGAGGGCAAGATCGTCCTGGTCAACCGCCAGACGGAGACGCTGTTCGGCTGGAGCCGGGACCAGCTCATCGGCCAGTCGGTCGAGATCCTCCTGCCCGAGCGGTTCCGGGACCGCCACGGCCTGCACCGCAGTGGCTATTCGGCGGATCTCGAGCTGCGGCCGATGGGCGCCGACCTCGACCTCTACGCCCGCCGGGCCGACGGCACCGAGTTCCCGGTCGAGATCAGCCTCTCGCCCCTGCGGACCGACGAGGGCATCCTCGTCTCGGCCGCCGTACGCGACGTGAGCGAGCGCAAGCAGGCCCAGGTCGAACTGGCCCGTCAGGCCGTCCACGACGCCCTGACGGGGCTGCCCAACCGGCTGCTGGTGGCCGAGCGGCTGGAGCAGGCCCTGGCCCGTTCCGCCCGCACCGGTTCGGAGGTGGCGGTGCTGTTCGTCGACCTCGACCGCTTCAAGCTCATCAACGACGGCCGGGGCCACGATGCCGGCGACAAGCTGCTGGTGACGGTGGCCGACCGGCTCCGGCAGGTCGTGCGGGCCGACGACGTCGTGGCCCGGTTCGGCGGCGACGAGTTCGTGGTGGTGTGCGAGGACCAGACGGCGGCCTTCGAGGCGGCGCTGGTGGCGGAACGGATCACCGAGGTGTTGCGGGAGCCCGTGGTCGTCGATGGTCAGGAGATCTTCCTCTCGGCCAGCGTCGGGATCGCCGTGGCCGACGGCACCGGCTCCCCGGAGAGCCTGCTGCGCGACGCCGACGCCGCCATGTACCGGGCCAAGGACAAGGGCCGGGCCCGCTGCGAGTTCTTCGACGCCACCATGCGGACGGAGGCGATCGAGCACCTCGAGACGCAGAGCGCCCTCCACCGGGCCGTCGAGCGGGACGAGCTGCGCCTGCACTACCAGCCGGTCGTCGAGCTGGAATCGGGCGTCGTGGTGGGCGTCGAGGCCCTCGTGCGCTGGGAGCACCCGGCGCTCGGTCTGGTGCCGCCGGGGGCGTTCATCCCGCTGGCCGAGGAGACGGGCCTGATCGTTCCGATCGGCGCCTGGGTGCTCGACGAGGCGATGGCCCAGCTGGCCCGCTGGCGGGAGCGGAGCTGGGGCCGGTCCCTCACCGTCAACGTGAACCTGGCCGCCCGCCAGCTCCGCCAACCCGATCTGATCCCGGCCCTCATGCGGACCCTGCTGGCCAGCGGTGTCGAGCCGGCCAGCCTGTGCCTGGAGCTGACCGAGACGACCTTCATGGAGGACGGCGGGGGCCACCGCGACACGCTGGCCGGGATCAGGTCCCTCGGGGTCGGCCTGGCCATCGACGACTTCGGGACGGGCTACTCGTCGCTGACCTACCTCAAGCGGTTCCCGGTCAACGTGCTGAAGATCGACCAGGCCTTCGTGCGGGGGCTCGGGGAGGACGCCTCCGACACGGCCATCGTCAAGAGCGTCATCGACCTCGCCCACGCCCTCGGCCTCGTGGTGGTGGCCGAAGGGGTGGAGACGGGCGATCAGGTGTCGCACCTGCTCCGGCTCGGCTGCGATCTGGCCCAGGGCTACTTCTTCGCCCGTCCCCAACCCGCCGCCGACCTCGAGCGGCTGCTCGAGGCCGGCACCCTGGCCGCCCGGACGGAACCGGCCTGAGTGAGGATCAGCCGACCGACCTGAGGGTGGTGGGGCGCTTCCGGGCCAGGATCAGGAACCGGCGGCTCAGGGACGGGAAGTGGCTGGCCGCCCGGCGCAGCGCGGGGTTCTTGAACGGGCGGGGGCTGAAGCCCCGCACGATGGCGACGTCGAAGCCGTAGAGGTCGAGGAGCTCCCTCATGCAGCGCAGCGTCGCGGCGTGCAAAAGGGGCGGCATCCCCTGGCGGTTGAGCGGGCTCTTCCGCAGCGTCCCGGCCCCCCGGAAGGGCGAAGACACGTCGACCTGCGACGGCTGGTAGCCGAGCAGGATGGCGAGGCGGTTCTGGTGGCTGGCCAGGTTGGGCATCGAGAACAGGAACCAGCCGTCGTCCTCGAGGACCCGGGCGGTCTCGGCCAGGACCGTGTCGTAGAGCGACAGGTAGGCGAGGACACCGAAGCAGGTGACCAGCCCGACCGAGCCCGACTCGACCGGGATCGTCCCGCCCTCGAGCTCGACGATGTGGGTCTCGAGCCCCCGGGCGGCGGCGACACCGAGCCGGTCGAGGTCGACGTCGACGCCGATCAACCGGTCGGCGCCCAGCCGGCGACCGATGTGGGTCGTGAGCGCCCCCATCCCGCAACCGAGATCGAGCAGGGCCCCGACAGACGCGGACTTCCCGGCCAGGTGGTCGAGCATGCGGTCCAGGTCGGGCAGCGCCCGGGCCTGGGCGCTGATGCCGAGATCGTCGTCGTCGACCGCTGTGGTCTGGTCGTGCATCGTCATGTCGCTGCCTTCTGCTGTGGGGGGAAATCGGCGTCCGAGGACCGACCGCATGGCGGTGAGCAACTCATGAACGCCGGCCGGCCCCGGTCATGGCGCGGCCGACCTGAAGCCCCTCTGAACGGCACCTGAACTGGGGCTGAATCTGAACGCCGCCTGAACCGGGCCGAGCAGGGCCGAGCAGGGGACGGACGCCAAAAACCTGAATCCCACCCTGTATCCCTCCCCCCCGCCTGTCGCAACGCCCGTCCGACCGTCTCGGCCAGCGCGTGCGGCGCATAGGAGCAATGAACACATGACGACCGCGTCAAAGGTGACCGTGGTGCGCCGCAGGGTCCGCCGCCCGTTGCTCGTCGGGGCGCTGGCCGCCCTGGCGCTGGCGTCGACGTTCGGCGGCGCCTCCGCCCCGCTGGCCCAGGCGCAGACCACGAATACCGTCCCCTATGTGGAGCCGCCGGCGCCCACCCCGCCGAAGAACCCGGCTCCCCGGCCGACGGGACGGCTCGTGCCGACGGAGGGTTCGCTGTTCGGGATCCACACCGTCCCCGACTCGCCCACGGCGAAGACGGCCGCCGACATGGGGATCACCAAGCGGGAGGCCGACGCCGGCCGCACGCTCGACATCGACAACCACTACTACGCCAACATGGATGCCGCCAAGCCGCTGAGCGGCGGGAAGCCCACCCTGCCCGGCTGGCGGGAGACGTGGGACGTCCAGAGCGGCCGCATCCCCCTCATCTCCTGGGGTGGCGCGGACACGATCCAGATCGTCGGCGGCAAGTACGACGCCGCCATCGACGCCGCCGCCGTCCGGCTCCAGGCCCTCGGCGCGCCGTACTTCCTCCGCTGGTTCTGGGAGGCCGACGGCACCCGGCCCAGCAAGGCCGGCCTGTCCCACACGCCCGCCGACTACATCAAGGCCTGGCGCTACATCCACGACCGGTTCATCAAGGCCGGCGGCACCAACGCCG
>JAUZEY010000154.1 GCA_030838785.1 Actinomycetota bacterium
GGCTGCTGGCCGGCATCCGCATCCGGGCCTGCGCCAACAACGAGCCCATCGTCATCGAGCACGTGCCGGCGCCGCTCCGCCTCCTCGGCCGCGGCACCGACGCCGTCGTCGTCCAGCACCCCGGCCACCCCGAGCGGGCCTACAAGGTCTACGCCCCCGAGACCGTGGGCTGCCTGGCCGACGAGTACCGCGCCTACCAGAGCCTGATCGGCTCGCCGTACTTCGCCACCTGCCTCGGGCACGGCGCCTTCTACATCGTCCTCAGCTACGAGGCCGGGCCGACCCTCTACGAGTGCCTGGTGCAGGGCATCCCCATCCCCGAAGGAGCCATCGCCGACGTCGAGGCGGGCCGCGACCACGCCCGGCGGGTGGGCCTGCACCCCAAGGACGTCCACCTGAAGAACGTGCTCCTGCAAGGGAACCGGGGCAAGATCGTCGACGTGTCGAAGTACGTCGCCCCCGGCGACGAGGACCGGGTGTGGGACGCCCTGGCCGAGGGCTACCGCCGCATCTACCCCGTCCTCCGGGGGCGGCCGATCCCGGTCTGGGTGATCGAACGGGTCAAGCGGCGCTACAGGGCGAAGATCAAAGGCCGTCAGGTCCCGAAGCCGCCGTCGACGGCGATCACCTGGCCGGTGACGTAGCCCGCTTCAGGGCTGCAGAGGTAGCGGACCATGCTCGCCACCTCGGTGCGGTCACCGAACCGGCCGGCCGGCACCGATCGGGTGACCTGCTCGGCCATCTCGGGGGGCATGTCGCCGAGCGACCAGCCGCTCTCGACGATGCCCGCCACCACGGTGTTGACGGTCACGCCCCGGTTGCCGACCTCCCGGGCCAGCCGGCGAGCGAGGGTCACGAGGCCAGCCGACGACACCCCCATCATCGCCTGGCCGACCGAACCCCGCCCGCCCTCGACCGGCACCACGAGCACGATGCGGCCGTACCCCTGCTCCAGCATCGGCACCAGCGCCGCCCGCACCAGGTAGAACGGCCCGGACAGGTAACCGGCCATGTGCCGGTCCCACTCCGCCGACCCGATGCGCTCCAGCAGCGTCTCGAAACTGAGCCCCGACCGCAGGGTGTTGCAGACGAGCACGTCGAGCCGGCCGTGCTGGTCGATGACCTCCTTCACGACCCGGGCGCAGTCGGCCGGCGAGGACACCAGACCCTGATGGAGGCTGACGGCCCCCTCGGGTGGCTTCCCGTCCCCGCCGCCGTTCCCGTTCTCCAGGTCGGCCGGGCGGGCGCCGACCGCCACCACCAGCCCGGCGGCGTCGAGCGACCGCACGATCTCCTGGCCGACGCCGCAGGTGCCGTTGGTCACCAGCGCCACGGTGCGCTCGCTCATTTGAGCAGCCTCTCCTGCGCCAGCCGGCGTTGCTCCGCCTTCACCTTCACCCGGTGGACGAGGCTGTGGGCCTGGTCCTCGGCGATCTCGTTGAACAGACCCCGCATGCGGCTGGCCATACGGTGGCGGACGTCGATATGGCCACGGTAGTCGAGCTTCGTCTCCCCCTCCCCGACCGAGGTCAGGTCGATGGCGCAGGTGTAGGCCACCTCCAGGGTGGGAGCCTCGATGCAGAACGCGATCCGCTGCCGGGGCTGGAGGTCGACGATGGTCGCCTCGATGTCGACCTGCCACTTGACCGGCCCCCAGGCCAGCTTCGTCCGACCCCGGGCCGTCTGGCCGCCGGGCACGACCTCGTACTGCGAGATCTGGGGCGTCTTGGCCAGGATCTGCTCCAGCGAGTCCATCTCCTCCCAGACGAGCTGGAGGGGAGCATTGACCCGCTCGTGCCGCTGGATCTCGAGTTCCATCGTGCTCCTGTCCTTCAGGACCGGGGGTTGCGGGCCGGGCCGGTTCGCTTCCGGGCCGGGGCGGGTTTCGGTGTCGGGCCGGGTTTCGGGGCCGGGGCGGGAGGCGGCTCTCCTCCGTCGTCCATCTGGCCGAGCAGGGCGTCGATGGTGGCCGACAGGAGCCGGACCCGCTCGCCCATCGCCCGCAGCTCCTCGGTGCGCTGCTCGTCCTTGAACAGCGCAGCCACGAGGTCGTTGGGCGTGCGGATGAGCGACGTCAGCAGCGTCGTGTCGCCGTCGATCGTCCCGGCGCCCATGGAGTTGCCCAGGATGCCGACCAGCACCTCGCTGGTCATGTCCTCGCCGGTGTCGTGGTCGACGACCCGGATGTCGACGCCGGCCCGCACCAGATCCTCGATGCGGCGCAGCGAGGTCAGCTCGCCGCTGCCGGTGTCGTAGAGCTTGCGGTTGGCGTAGCGCTTGATCAGGCGGACGGGTTCGGCCACGCGAGCTAGGGGTTGGGCTTGCGGGCGTCCGCCTGCAGGGCCACGAGGCGGTTCACCTTGGCCGTCAGGTCGTCGAGGGCCGACTTCAGATCGTCCATCTCCCCGGCCGAGTGGTCGCGGCGGTCGTCGTCGTCCTTCACGACGCGGCGGACGGCCTTGCGCCCGTCCCGCTCGGCGTCCTTGGCCCGGTCGACCACATCGTCGACGAGATCCTTGGCGTCGTCGACGACGTCCTCGATGAGCCGGGTGATGCTGTTGCGCCGGCGCTTTCCCGTGGCCACAGCCGTTCTCCTCACTCGTCGCCCGACCGCTTGGTACCCCTTCCCGTCGAGCATTACACCCCGCGTAGGGAGCGTCAAGGATGGGGGCGGTGGTTTGCGCCGGTCGGGAGATCAGGGGCGCGGCGCGGCGATCGTCTGCTGCTCCTCGCCGCTCCACCAGGTGGTGCGGTGGGTATCGAAGGCGACGCGGGCCGCCGGCCCGTCCCCGGCGAGGCGGGCGTGGCCCTGGCCGGCCAGGAGGACGCCCTGCTTGCTCTTCAGGCGGTACCGGGAGCGCTCGGCGGTGACGCAGGCCGGGCCGCCCGACGCCGCACCGGCCAGGACCAGGGCGGCGCCGCTCGTCTCGAGCTCGCCGGACTCCGGTCCGGCCTCGACGCCCGGCCGCCATCGGGCCGGTAGGGCCAGGGGGCCCGACAGCGTCTGCCAGCCGAGCACGACAGGCGCGTCGGGCCCCAGCAGGTCCCGCAGCCGCGGCGGTACGGTGCCCAGGTCGGTGGTGGTGCTGGCCGGTGGGGCGCCCCGGAGGAGCAGGTCGGACCGTTCCCACGCCCCCCAGGTGTCGACGACGGCCCAGCCGTCGAGCAGGGCCAGGCGGCGGATGTCGATCGACACCAGTACCCGGGACAGGGCCAGCGTCGGCGCCTCGTGGTCCAGGACGGTCCCGAGGGCGTGGCGGGAGTTGCGGCCCAGGTACCCGGCAAGGGCGAAGGGCAGGTCGAGGAGCCGACCGGGGGAGAAGACGCCCCGGGCGGTGAGAGGGTCGACGATGCGGGCCCGGCCGCCGATCACGACGGACCGCTCGCCCAGCCTGACCAGCCCGCCCACCCGGCGGCGGCGGGCGATGACCCGGGCCTTGACCGAACGGCGGGGGGTCACGAACCAGAGGCGCCCGCCGTCGACGTCGAACACCGCCGGGGTGACGTGCGGACCGTTGCGGGCGGGGACGGCCACATGGAGGACATGGGCCTCGTCGAGGACCTCGGCCACCCGGCGGTCGCTCCTCCAACCCCCGGTCATGAGGTCAGCGGCGCGTGCGGGGCGTGCCCGGCACGCGGGTGGCCCAGTCCGTCGAGCGGGTCGGCGACGAGGTGCCCGTGGTGCCGCCCTTCCTGGGCCCGGTGGCCACGTCCAGGAACCCGTCGACGACCTCCGGCGCCACCTTGTCGAGCGCCTTCGACAGCGCCTGGGTCAGGGGGTTGCCGAAGCTCTTGCGTCTGGCCATGTCGTCACGCTCCGGTTGTCGGAGGCCTCGGCCCTGCCGTAGCACCCGCCCGGCCCGGTTCGTGGCCGGGCCGGGCGGAGAGCCACCCGGGGGAGGCCTGCGGTGGTTGCCCTCGCTCAGGCGGCGGCCGAGCG
>JAUZEY010000160.1 GCA_030838785.1 Actinomycetota bacterium
GCCAGGCGGACCAGGGTCCGGTGGAACCGACCCTCGGCCCAGGGGAGGCTCTCGGGCTGGACGAGCGCCTCGGCCTCCTCGGCCAGCGCCGCCCGCAGCGCCCGCACCATGACCTCGTCGCCGTTGCGGCGGGCGAGCTGCGCGGCCAGCGGCGCCTCGAGGCGGATGCGGGTCTCGTGGACGTCGGCCAGCGTCGCGCCCTGGAACTGCAGCACGAGTCCGGCGTAGCGGGCCACGGCCGCCTCCGACGGCGCCCGGACCCGGGCTCCCCCGCCGGCGCCCCGCCGCACCTCCAGCAGCCCTTCGGATTCGAGCACCCGGAACGCCTCCCGCACCGTGGTGCGGGCCACGCCGAACTGCTCCATCAGCTGCCCCTCGGGCGGGAGCGGCGCGCCTTTGGGCAGTTCCCCGCTGACGATGCGGGCCCGCAGACCCCGGGCCACGAGCTCGGCCGCCTTCGGGATCCGGACGATGTCGGTGCCGGCCGCCCGGTCGGTCGGGGACGGGCTCACTGGATCACCGCGCCCCCGTCGACGGCCAGGGAGTGGCCGTTCACGAACGACGCCTCGTCGGAGCACAGCCACACCACGGTGCGGGCGATCTCCTCCGGTTCGGCCAGTCGCCGCATCGGCGACGCGGCGGCCATCGCCTCCTCCACCCGGCTGTCGCCGCCCGAGAACCCTTCCACCATCGGTGTCCTGGTGCTGCCGGGGCAGACGGCGTTGACCCGGACGCCCTTGCGGCCGTACTCGACGGCGGCGGCCTTGGTCAGCCCCACGACGCCGTGCTTGGAGGCGACGTAGGCCGGGATGCGGGGGACGGCCACCAATCCCGAGAACGAGGCGGTGTTGACGACGGCGCCACCGCCGCCGGCCACCAGGGCGGGCAGCTCGGCCCGGAGGCAGAGGAACACGCCGGTGAGGTTCACGGCCAGCACCTTGTCCCACTCGGATAGCGGGTACTCGCCGGTGGGGGCCGACGACCCGGTGATCCCGGCGTTGTTGTGGGCGCAGTCGAGCCGGCCGAAGGCGGCCACGACCCGGTCGACCATGGCCTGCGTCTGATCGGCGTCGGTGACGTCGACGGCCACGGCCATCGCCTCCCCGCCCGCTTCGCCGATGAGCTTGGCCGTCGCCTCGGCGCCGGCCAGGTCCCGGTCGCAGGCCGCCACCCGGGCCCCGGCGGCGGCGAAGGCCAGGGCCGAGGCGGCCCCGATACCGGACGCCGCCCCCGTCACCAGCGCCACCTTCCCGGTCAGATCCGCCACTGGCCCTCCCTCCCTTGCCGAACGAGCAAATCATACAGCTATTATTTCGAGGTGCCCACCGCCCGGCTGCACCCGTCCGACGATGGCGGCCCGGTAGCGGCCTTTCGCCGGGAGCTGCGGGCCTTCCTCGCCGCCCACCATCCCGGCCGCCCGCCGAAGGGCGCCGAAGACCGGCTCCGCTTCGAGCGGGACTGGGCCGGCGTCCTGGCCGACGCCGGCTGGGCCGCACCGGGGTGGCCCAAGGAGTGGGGCGGCATGGACCTGCCCGCCGGGCTCCAGCTGGTGTATCACGAGGAAATGGCGCAGGCCCGGGCCCCCGCCCATCCGTCGCCGAACTCGTTCATCGTCGGCCCGGCCCTCCTCCGCTTCGGCACGCCGGAGCAGAAGGAGCGGTTCCTCCGGCCCATCGTGCGGGCGGACGAGCTGTGGTGCCAGGGGTTCTCCGAGCCCGAGGCCGGCTCCGACCTCGCCGCCCTCCGCACCCGGGCGGTGCGCGACGGCGACGGGTACGTCGTGACCGGCCAGAAGGTCTGGACGAGCCGGGCCACGGAGGCGGACTGGATGTTTACCCTCGTCCGCACCGGCCCGCCCGCCTCCGGCGCCGACGGCATCACCTACCTGCTGGTCGACATGACCAGCCCCGGGATCACCGTCCGCCCGTTGCGGGACATGACCGGCGGCGCCTTCTTCGCCGAGGTCTTCCTCGACGGGGTCCGGGTGCCGCGGCACCGGCGGGTCGGCGACGAGAACGGCGGGTGGGTCGTCGCCCGGACCAGCCTCGGCCACGAACGGTCGACGTCGCGGGTGGCGCTGGCCGTGCGCTACCGGCGGGTGGTCGACGAGCTGTTCCGGCTGGCCCGCACGCTCGGTCGGGCCGACGACCCGGTGGTGCGCCAGGAGCTGGCCCGCCTCGAGGCCGACGTCCGGCTGCTGGCCCTGACCTTCGCCCGGGTCGCCGCCGCCGTGACCCGGGGCGAGGAACCCGGACCGGCGTCGTCGGTGTCGCGCCTGCATCTGGCCCGCTTCGAGCAGCGCCTCCACGAGCTGGCGGTGTCGCTCTGCGGCCCGGCCGGGATGCTCGACGCCACCGCCGCCGACGCCCCCGAGGGAGGCCGCTGGACCTGGGGCTTCCTCAAGACCCGGGCGTCGACCATCGGCGCCGGCACGGCCGAGATCCAGCGGACCACGATCGCCGAACAGGTCCTCGGCCTCCCCCGCGAGCCGCCTGCGTGGCCGCACCGGGGCCGGCCGGGGCTGCCCCATCCGAGCGCGACGTGACCGCTCCGGAGCAGAGCGGCGCCCCGCCGGTCCCTCGGGTGACCCCGCTCGACGAACACTTCTGGCGGGGTGGGGCGACGGGCCGGCTGCTCATCCTGCGCTGCGACCGGTGCGGGTTCTGGCTCCATCCCCCCGGACCGGTGTGTCGCCGTTGCCTCGCACTGACGCTCACGCCGACCGCCGTCTCGGGCCGGGGCCGGGTGCGGACGGTCACCGTCAACCACCAGCCGTGGTTCCCCGCCCTGCCGGTCCCCTACGCCCTGGCCATCGTGGAGCTCGAGGAGCAGGAAGGGCTGCAGTTCCTCACCCGGCTCGTCGACTGCCGGCCCGAGACGGTGCGGGCCGGGCTGGCCGTCACGGTCCGGTTCGAGCCCCACGGCGACGTCCACCTGCCGCTCTTCGCTCCCGCCTCCACCGATGCTGCGCCGACCGATGCTGCGCCGACCGATGCTGGGGTCCAACGGTGAACGGCCGGTTCGAGGACTCCGTGGCCGTCACCGGCCTCGGCCAGTCCGCCGTCGGGCGGCGCCTCGGCCGGGGCGGCCTCGACCTCACCGTCGAGGCGGCCCTGGCCGCACTGGCCGACGCCGGGCTCACCCCGTCCGACATCGACGGCATCGCCACCTTCCCCGGCGAGTCGAACGACCCGGGCTTCGCCGGGGCCTCGGCCTGGGAGCTGCACGACGCCCTCGGCATCTCCGCCGGCTGGTACCTCGGCGCCCACCAGACGCCGGGCCAGCTCGGCCCGGTCATCGACGCCGCCATGGCCGTCGCCTGCGGGCTGGCCACGCACGTGCTCTGCTTCCGGACGGTCACGGAGTCCTCGGCCCAGGGCGACGCCGGACGGGCCGGCGTGCTGACCACCCGCCCGGTGGACGACTTCCGCCGCTGGCTGGCGCCGTTCGGCGCGCCGTCGGCGGCCAACTGGCTGGCGCTGGTGGCCCAGGCCCACTTCGACCGCTACGGCACCACCCGGGAGCAGCTGGGCTGGATCCCGATCGTCCAACGGCGCCACGCCGGGCTCAACCCCAGGGCGGTGTACCGGGACCCGATGACCATGGCCCAGTACCTCGCCGCCCGCATGGTCTCCACGCCGTTCGGGCTCTACGACTGCGACGTCCCCGTCGACGGAGCCACGGCCGTGATCCTCTCCCACCGCTCGACCGCCGCCGACCGGCCCCGGCCCCCCGTCCGCCTCGAAGCCGTGGGCTGCGGGCTGCGGCGGCCCTTCGCCTGGGACCAGGGCGGCGACCTCACCACCATGGCCAACGCCGACGCCGCCGCCATGCTCTGGTCCCGTACCGACCTCCGGCCCGCCGACGTCGACGTGGCGCTGCTCTACGACGGGTTCAGCTTCCTGGCCCTGTCCTGGCTCGAAGCCCTCGGCTTCTGCGCCCCGGGCGACGGCGGGCCGTTCCTGGCCGAGGACGACGGACGGCGCATCGGGCTCGACGGCGAGATCCCCCTCAACACCGGTGGCGGCCAACTCTCCGGCGGCCGGCTTCACGGCTTCGGCCACCTCCACGAGGCGGTGCTGCAGCTGCGGGGCGAGGCCGGCGACCGCCAGGTGACGGGGGCGCAGGTCGCCGTGGCCGCCGCCGGCGGCGGTCCCCTGGCCGGGTGCCTGCTCCTGACCCGCAGCTAGCGCTCGACGAGCTCCAGCACGGTCTCGGCGTCGGTCTCGTCCAGCAGCCAGCCCTTCACCCGCTCCAGGTGCTGGCGCCAGAACAGCTCCGCTTCGGTGGCGGCGCCGGCGCGGATCAGCTCCAGCAGGCGGGCGTGGTCGGCGTGGCCCTGTGACCGGTGCCGGCGCCGGACCTTCCCCGTCGCCTCCAGCACCTGCTTGCGGGCCGTCTGGAGGTCGATGATCTGCTGGACCATGGCCGACAGCAACGTGAGGGTGTGGTTCCCGGCCTGCTCCACCACCACCCGGTGGAACCCGCCCCCGCGCCGCCGGACCTCCTCGTCGGTGCCGGCCGCCATCTCGTCGTCGTGCGCCGCCACGAGCACCGCCAGGGCGTCGGGATCGCGCCGCTCGGCCAGGATGGCCGCGGCCGGCGGCTCGAGCATGATGCGGGCCTGGTGCACGTCGGCCAGCGTCGCCCCCCGGTACTGCAGCAGGGACTGGGCGCTGCGGGCGGCCACGTCGATGCTCGGGGTCTGGACGAGCGCCCCGCCCTTCACGCCCCGCCGCACCACGATCAGCAGCTCCGACTCCAGGATGCGGAACGCCTCCCGCAGCGTCGGCCGCGACACGCCGTAGCGGGCCACCAGCTCCGCCTCGGGCGGCAGGGCCGTGCCCTCCGGGAGCTCCCCGTCGACGATCTGGCGCCGGATCTTGGCCGCCACCAACTCCGCCGCCTTCGGCACCCGGACCCCGGCCACGATCGCTTCCATTGGCAAAAGTTTAGGCGATTTGGGGCTGGTCGACTGCCGCCGAACACATAATCCAGTCCTGATGACTTGTGCCCGATACTTAATAGACAAGTAGTCAGTTGCCTGCGACCATCAGCACGACCATGACGGATGATGAAATGGCGTTTCGGCCGGCGTATCCGCCCCAGGGCGGGTTCCGCCCGGTGATGCTGGCCATCGCCGGCGACAGCGCGGCGGGCAAGACGACCCTGACCCGAGGGCTGGTCGAGGCGCTGGGCCGCGAGCGGGTCGTGTCGCTATGCGTCGACGACTACCACCGCTACGACCGGACCGAACGGGCCGAGAAGCCGTTCACGGCCCTCCATCCCGACTGCAATTACGTCGAGATCATGGAGCAGCATCTCCATCTGCTGGCCATGGGTCAAACGGTCCTCAAGCCCGTCTACAACCACGGCAACGGGATGCTCGAGCGGCCCGTGCTCATCGAGCCCCGGGAGCTGTGCATCGCCGAGGGGCTCCTCCCGCTGTACACCAAGGCGGCCCGGTCGTGCTTCGACGCCACCGTGTACCTCGACCCCCCGGAGGGCGTCCGGCGGGTCTGGAAGATCAAGCGCGACACCGGCAAGCGCGGCTACGCCGAGGAACAGGTCCTGGCCGAGCTCGACCGGCGGGAACCGGAATCGGCGGAGTTCATCCGCCCGCAGCGGGCCCACGCCGACATCGTCGTGCGCTTCGACCCCATCGAAGGACGGGGGGAGTCGGCCCAGCACCTCCCGTCGGCCACCATCCTCCTGCGGCCCACCGCCCCCCACGCCGACGTGGTGGCCATCATCACCGACGACGTCAAGAAGGCCGTCCACCTCAAGCTCATCCGCGACGAGGACGGCAAACCGGTGGACGCCATCCACGTCCACGGCTACGCCCCGCCCGAGCTGACCCGGCCCATCGAGGAAGCCATCTGGGCCGACCTCGACGTCGACGAGCCGCTGCCGTCGAACCTCGGGATGCTCGACGGCGAGCACAGCCCGTCCCTGGCCCTGACGCAGCTCCTGCTGCTCCACCACGTGCTGCGGAACCGAGGGTCCGCCCGTCCCATGCCTGAGGAGAACAAGTGAACGTCAAGCCCGGTACCTACAACCTCGGTCCGTCCGACGGCAGCGTCCGGGTGAAGACCGGCCGGCAGGGGATGGCCTCGAAGGTTGGGCATGACCTCACGCTGGAGGCCGGCAACTGGAAGGCGACCGTGGTCGTCGACGGCGACCCGTCCCGCAGCGAGGTGCAGGCCACCATCGAGCCCCGGTCGCTCGAGGTGACGGCCGCCACCGGCGGCGCCAAGCCGGTGTCCGCCGGGCAGACCCGTCCCGTCACACTCGACCTGACCGGCTCTCCCGACGGCCGGCTCAAGGGCAGCATCGCCGTCGTCCAGTCGCAGTTCGGGATCAAGCCCTTCTCCGCCATGATGGGCGCGCTCAAGGTGAAGGACGAAGTCGAGGTCAGCTTCGACGTCGCCCTCCCCGCCGAGTCCGCCTGACGTGACGCTCGTCCATCGCGTCCTCCACCCCAGCCCGATCACCTCGCTGGCCGAATACGTCGAGCGGGGTGGGGGCAAGGGCATCGAGACCGCGTCCCGGCTCCGGCCCCAGCGGATCATCGCCCTCGTGCGGGCTTCGGGCCTGCGGGGGCGGGGCGGGGCCGGCTACTCGACCGGGCGGAAGTGGCAGACCGTGGCCCGGAACCGGTCGCCGGTCGAACCGTCGACGGTGGTGGTCAACGGTGCCGAGGGCGAGCCCGGCACCTTCAAGGACCGCACCATCCTGCGCACGAACCCCTACCAGGTGATCGAAGGCGCCCTCATCGCCGCCAGGGCGGTCGGGGCCGACCTCCTCATCATCGCCCTCAAGCGATCGTTCGAGAGGGAGGTCGCCCGGGTGCGGGCCGCCGTCGACGAGATCACCGCCGCCGGCTGGAGCCGCGGCATCCAGATCGAGATCTTCGAGGGGCCGGACGAGTACCTCTACGGCGAGGAGAGCGCCCTGCTGGAGACCATCGAAGGCGGCTACCCCTTCCCCCGGGTCTCGGCCACCTTCCGCCGCGGGGTCTTCAAGCTGAGCGTCGAGGAGGCGGAGGCGGAGCACGACGGCATCCGGATCGGCTCCTCCGAGGTGCATAGGACCACATCGGCGGCCGCCGCCCACGTCGCGCCGGCGCTGGTCAACAACATCGAGACGATGGCCAACATCCCCCGCATCGTCGCCCGCGGTCCCAGCTGGTTCAGGACCGTGGGCACCAAGCGGGCTCCGGGGACGCTGGTCTGCACCGTCACCGGCTCCACCCGGGTCCAGGGGGTGGGCGAGGTGCGGATCGGCACGTCGCTCCGCGAGGTGATCGAGGCGATCGGCGGCGGGCCCCGGCCCGGGCGCCGCGTCAAGGCCGTCATGTCCGGCGTCGCCAACCCCGTCATCCCCGGCTCGCTCCTCGACACCCCGGTCAGCTACGAGGGTTTGGCCGGGATCGGCAGCGGGCTCGGCTCGTCGGGCTTCCTGGTCTTCGACGACACCGTCGACATGGTGGCGGTGGCGGCCGGGATCGCCCGCTTCCTGGGCATCGAGTCGTGCGGGCAGTGCGTTCCCTGCAAGCAGGACGGGCTGGTCCTGGCCGACATCCTGGCCAAGGTGTGCCGCTCGGAGGCGACCGACCACGACCTGGCCATGATCCGCCGCCGCCTCGTCACCGTCACCGACCGGTCCCGCTGCTATCTCGCCACCCAGCAGCAGAACGCCGTCGGCAGCATCATCGAACGGTTCCCCGAGGAGTTCGCCGCCCATGTGGCCAGGACCGCTCCGCCGACGGAGCCCATGCTGGTGGCCGAGCTCGTCGACATCGTCGACGGCGTGGCGGTGCTCGACGAACGCCACCGCCACAAGCTGCCCGACTGGAGCTACGACGCCGTCTACTCGGGCAAGGTGCCGGCCGAGAGCCTGCCCGGGACGCCCGCGCCCTGGAGGACCTGAGACGATCCTCGATGCCCTAAACTGACCAGTCGAGGCGGTGGGTACCCACTCGCCGCCCGCCTGACCTGACCGGCTGGGACCCCAGGTCGACCGCTCCTCAGTAAAGGCCTGGTGCTGTCTCATGCTGCAAGTCAAGAACCTGTCCGTCGCCGTCGGTGGCGTCACGCTCGTCCAGGGCGTGTCGTTCAACGTGCGGCCCCGGGAGAAGGTCGGGGTCGTCGGCCGTAACGGCGCGGGCAAGACCAGCCTCATGAAGGTCCTCGGCGGTGAGGAACCCCAGGCCAAGGGGCTCGTCCAGGTCAAGGGCGGGGTCGGCTACCTCCCCCAGGACCCCCGCCTCGACGGCGTGCCGGCCGACATCTCGACCCTCAGCCACGTCCTGTCGGGACGGGGTCTGGCCGAGAGCATCCTGCAGATGGAGAAGCTCCTCCTGGCCATGGAGGAGAGCCCCTCCGACGGCAACATCGCCGCCTTCACCCAGGCCGAGGAGGCCTTCCGGGTGGCGGGCGGCTACAGCGCCGAGAGCGAGGCCCGCCGCCTGGCCGCCGGGCTCGGTGTGGCCGACGGGATCCTCGACCGGGCCCTGTCGGCGCTGTCCGGCGGGCAGCGGCGGCGGGTTGAGCTCCTCCGCATCCTGTTCGCCGGCTCCGACGTCCTGCTGCTCGACGAGCCGACCAACCACCTCGACGTCGACGCCAAGGCCTGGATGCTCGACTTCCTCCGGGCCTACCAGGGGGCCCTGGTGGTCATCAGCCACGACCTCGACCTGCTCGACGAGGCCATCACCCGGGTCATCCACCTCGACCGGGGCGCCGACGACTCCACCGGCACGGTGGTGGAGTACCGGGGGACGTACTCCCAGTACGTCGACCAGCGGGCCGCCGACGAGATCCGCCAGGCCAAGGAAGCGGCGGCGCAGGACAAGGAGATCGCCCGCATGCAGGGCATCGTCGACCGGTTCGGGGCCAAGGCCACGAAGGCGTCGATGGCCCACGATCTGGAGAAGCGGATCGCCCGCCTCGAGGCCAAGAAGATCAAGAGCCCGACGGCCCGCAAGGCGATCAAGCTCCGGCTGCCGGCGCCGCCGACGGCGCCGCGGACGGTCCTCGAGTGCACCGACCTCGCCAAGGCCTTCACCGACGCCACGATCTTCGAGGACCTCTCGTTCGGCGTCGGCCGGGGCGACCGAATCCTCATCCTCGGCCTCAACGGCGCGGGCAAGACGAGCCTGCTGCGGATCCTGGCCGGCGTCACCGAACCGACGCTCGGCACCGCCGCCTGGAGCGGCGGCGTCTCGGTCGGGTACTACGCCCAGGAGCACGAGGGCATCACCGCCGGGCTCAGCCTGGTCGACCACATGGCGGCGGCCGCCACCGACGAGCTGAGCGGGCGGGAGATGCGCTCGCTGCTGGGCATGTTCGGCCTGACCGGCGACAAGGCCCACCAGGACGCCTCGACGCTGTCGGGGGGCGAGAAGACCAAGCTCGCCCTGGCCCAGCTCTTCGCCGGGCGGCACAACGTCGTCCTTCTCGACGAGCCGACCAACAACCTCGACCCGTCCGCCCGCGACGCCGTGGCCGACGCCCTGGCCGGCTGGCCGGGCACGATCATCTTCGTCAGCCACGACACCGACTTCGTGAGCCAGCTCCGCCCCGACCG
The DNA here is from genome assembly GCA_030838785.1 of Actinomycetota bacterium. Taxonomy (GTDB): domain Bacteria; phylum Actinomycetota; class Acidimicrobiia; order IMCC26256; family BP-133; genus BP-133. The sequence continues at coordinate 9,592 of JAUZEY010000160.1, forward strand.
GGCCCTCCTGCTGCCCGACGGCACCATCCGGCACTGGAACGACGACCTGCTCAGCGTCGTGTCAATGGCCTGACCCCCGGCCCCGGGTCAGTGGGCAGCGTTGCAGCGCCCGTCGTTGGGAGCCTGATAGTTCCAGCGCTTGTCCACGATCGCCTTGCGGGCGATCTCGAACTCCTTGCCCAGAAACTTGGCTTCGACCCCGGCGGCGAGGATGTAGCTGGCGTTGACGGCCGTGCAGATGGCGGGCATCGGGAGCAGCGTCTGCGTGCCGACCATCCCGTTGGAGATGAACACGCCGGCGCCGGTCTGGAGGAACCCGAAGCCGAAACCGACCTTGGGCAGCTCGCTGGTGACCACGATCCCGACCGGGCCGGGGTGGACGCCCTGGAGGAGACTGAGCACGTCCTTCGACTCCGTGGTGCGCTTGTCGCCCCCGATGAGGGTGACCTCCCCGAGCTTGAAGTGGAACCCGGCGGGGCCGCCGAAGCTGAACTCGGCCGCCTTGCCCTTGAGGGTGCTGTTGGCCAGGGCCATGGACAGGGCGACCTGGATGGTGCTCGACAGGCTGAGGGTGAAGGGGATCCCGCCGACGATGGCCGGGAACTCGATGCTGAAGGGCAGCTTGAAGAACGGCGGGAGCTTGACGCTGGCCACGTTCTGGAGGCCCACGAGGTCGGTGGTGATGACCGCGTCGCCGCTCAGGTCGGCCATGTCGAACTCGAAATTCTGGACCTTGCCCTCGGCGATCGTGGCCTTGCCGGCGTGGGACAGCGACTTGATGTTCACGTCGATGTCGATGGTGCCCGACAGGTCGCCCTTGGGGTGGAGCTTGAGCACCACGTGGTGGCCGCGCCCGGCCGGCTCGTAGGTCAGGTCGAAGCCCATCTCGCCCGCTTGACCGGAGATCGTCTTGCCGGCCACGAGGCTCGGCGGGCCGGTGAAGGCCACCAACTGGGGTCGGGGCAGCGCCATCTCCTGCCCCGGCGGCACCCCGCCGCCGCCCATCCCGTAGGGGTCCTGGTTGCCACCGAAGAGGTCCAGGTTGCCGGCGTCGACGGGTACCTGCTGCTGACCGCTCACGCCGGCGGCAGGCTGGCCGCTGGGGGCGCCCTGGCCGGCGCTGTCCCCCGCCACCAGCACCCGAGCGTCGTTGGCGTTCACCTCCTGCTCGTTCCAGGCCAGCTCGCCATCGCGGATCACTTCGGGCAGGGTGACCGGCGCGCCCACGATCTCGAACGTGTCGCCCTGGCGCGTCAGGGAGGCGACCCGGACGACGGTGACCCCGGTGAGGAGCAGGATCTTGCCCGGGGCCAGCTGATCGGCGCCCTTGGCGCCGGCGTCGAGGACCAGGCTGCGCCCGTCGGTCCCGAACGACTTCAGGGCCTTGCCCCGGTTGCCGTCGACGACCACCGTCTCGGGGGTCAAGGTGATGTTCTTGTCCGGCCCGACGCCGGCCGCGGCCGGGGTGGCCTTGCCCGTCGTCGAAACGGCGCCGGCCTGGGCCTTGTCCGCCGGGGTGCCTTTGTCGCCACCGCCACCGCCACCGCAGCCCGCCAGTATCAGCGCCGTCACGACCGCGCTCGCCACACCGATCCGCCGCATCTCACGTCCACGTCTGGAATGGGCCGGGCGGTGCCCGGCCGTTCCGACCAACGTGCGCTATCGCCATCCGGATAGGTATGGCTCAGAGTGACCATTTTCGTTCCGAGCACGCCATCTCGGTCGGCCCCTGGGGCTGCACGTTCTTCTTCGTCTACGCCCAGGAGCCGACCGCCTACTCACATCTCGAGGCCGCCGTTGACGGCGAGGACGGAGCCGGTGATGTAGCCCGCCTCGTCGTCGACCAGGAACTTGACCGCCCGGGCGATCTCCGACCCCTGGCCGAGCCGGCCGACCGGGATGC
>JAUZEY010000161.1 GCA_030838785.1 Actinomycetota bacterium
CCTGCACGTAGGCCAGCACCGGCCGGCCACCCTTGATGGCGGCGACGTTGGACGAGGTGCCGCCGACCTCGACGATGACGGCGTCGCCGATGGCGCCCGTCCGCAGCGCGCCGGCGACCGAGGCGGCCGGCCCGGAGTACAGCGTGAGCGCCGGCGCCCGGCGGAACCCGGCCAGGTCGGTGGCCCCGCCGTCGCCCCGCATCACCATGACCGGAGCGGCCACGCCGACGGCGGCGACGCCGGCCTGGACGACCTCCGCCGTCCGCAGGGCGATGGGCAGGATGGAGGCGTTGAGGGCGCCGGTCAGTGTCCGCAGCTCGAGCCCGTAGAGGCCGGACAGCTCGGTGGAGGTGGTGGCCGGGATCCCGGCTTCGGCCGCCATCGCCGCCACCGCGGCCTCGTTGCTGGTGTCGTCGGGGGCGAAGGCCTCGGCCACGCACAGCGCCCCGATGCCGGCGGCCCGGAGGCGCCCGACGGCGGCCCGGGCGGCGTCGGGGTCGAACCCGCCGGTGGTGTCGATGAACTCGTGGACGGTGCGCAGCGTGCGGCTGTCGGTCAGGTCGATGCGGGCCAGGGCGGTCCGCTTGCGGGCTTTGCCGGCGTGGGGGGCGGTGGCCATGCCGAGGATGCCGACGGGCACGACGTCGCCTTCCAGCAGGGCGTTGACGGCCTGGGTGGTGGAGTGCGTCACCAGCTCGATCGAGTCTGCGCCCTGTCCTGAGTCATCGAGTGTCGTGGCGATGATCCCGACCACCTCCACGACGCCGGCGGCGACGCCGTCGGGATGGGAGTGCGTGGTCGGCACCACCGCCCGGGCCACGACCCGGGCGTCGCTGTCGAGGGCCACCGCCTTGGTGAACGTCCCGCCGACGTCCACCCCCACCCGAACACCCACCGTCAGTACTGCCGCGCCGGTGCCTGGGCCTGGGCCGGGGCGCGCACCGGGGCCCGGTCCTCCTTCGGACGGGCGGGGGGCTTCGCCGCGGCGCGGGGCCGGATCACGAACATGTAGACGGCACCGACCACGTAGACGAGCGCCAGCACCGCCTGCGTGAGCACGGTCTCCCGGCTCGGCCAGTAGCCGAGGGCCTGGGACAGGAAGATCGGGGCCCGGGGCCAGCCGTGGAGCGGTGTGAGGCCGATGACGTCGGCCTCCTGGAGGCTGCGGACGGCGTTCCCGAGGAAGGCGACCGACGTGGCCATCAGCAGCACGACCGCCCCGGACAGGAACGTCTTGATGGGCAGCTTGCGGCCGAGCTTGAAGATCCCGTAGGCCACCACGGTGAGGGCGGCCAGGCCGAGGGCGAGGCCGAGGAGGATCCAGCCGACGAGGCCCTGCCCGAAGGAGACGAGCGCCTGGTACATGAGGGACGTCTCGAAGCCCTCCCGGAACACCGCCGTGAAGCCCACCAGGACCAGGGCGGTGGTGGAGCCGACCGACACCGCGCTCCACACCCGGCTGCGGAGGAACTCCAGCCACCGCCGTTGCTCCAGCCGGGCGATCAGCCAGAACGACACGTAGAACAGCACCACCGTGGCCACGATGGCGGTGACGGCCTCGAGCACCTCCCGGCCGAAGGGGAGGGTGTCGAGCACGACCCGGAGCACGAAGAAGATCGCGATGCTGGCCACGACCGCCGCCCCCATGCCGATGACCACCGGCCTGCGGTACTGGGAGGCCTTGGCCGCCTCGAGGTAGCCGAGGAGGGCCGACAGGAGAAGGACGGCCTCGAGCCCCTCCCGGAAGATGATGAGGAACGACTGGCCGGCCACCACCGACGGGGCGCCGAGCCCGGTGCTGGTCAGCTGGCGCTCACTGTCGTTGATGAGACGGCGCAGCTCGATGATGGCGTCGCGGACCTGCCCCGTCGGGGCCCCGCTGCTGATGAGCCCCCGGATCTCGGCGAACTTCGTCTCGGCGTCGGCGGTGAGCCGGGGGGCGACGACCCGCAACGGGATCTCGACAAGCTCGAAATGGTTCAGGTAGCCGGACTTGGCCTCGGCGAAGGCTGCCTGGGCATTCCCGGACTTCACCCGCTCCAGGGTCTGGTCGATCGACTGGCGGACCTGGTCGAGTTGGCGGACGGCCGCCGTGCGCGACACGCTCCCCGCCGCTCCCGCCGCCGGCGCCAGGACCCACCACAGGGCGGCGGCCAGGAGAACCGCCGGGAGCAGGCGGCGGATCGGTGGCCGGTGGTCGGTGGTGGGTCCTGTCATCGTCACCCTCAGCCCGGGAACTTGGCGAGGTAGGCCTTCACGGCGTCGGCGATGTCGGCCGACGCCTGTTGCGCCCTGGGTCCGTCGCCGGCGGCGGCGGCCTTGGTCAGGGCGGCGAAGTCGTCCTCGAAGCGGATGTAGAGGTCCTTGTCGTTGGCCCGCACGGTGCCCTCGACGGCCTGCCAGGCGGGTTCGATCCCAGCGTCGAGGTCCTTGGCGGCCTTGGCATCCGCGCTGGCGGCCAGCCCGACCTGTCCGGCGATGGAGTCGATCTTCCCGAGCCCGGCGCTGACCTCGGCGGCCGGGACGCGGTGGTCCTCCGGGGCGCTGCTCGACCCCGAGGCCTTGGTCTTGTCGCCGCCGGAGCTGCACGCCACCCCGCCCACGGTCAGGGCGAGGGCAACGGCCACGGCGCGCCCCACGAACCTTCGGTTCACCCCACCCTCCTTACCCATCGACGCTGCACACTCATCTTAGGCAAGCCTAAATATAGAAGCAGAGCGCCGGGGCGGCAATGGTGGGAAACCCGGGGCTTACGGGGGGCTGAAGCCGAGGGTGCCGGACGCGCCAACCCCGAGCGGAAAACCCACGGTCGTCGTGGGTCCTGCGCTCGGGGTCGGCGTACGGCGGGTGCTGGTGGGGTTCAGACCCTGGATCCGGCCCGGCGGGCACCGCCGAGGACGGAAAGGCCACCGGCGGCGAGGGCGCCACCGGCCAGGATCAGGAGGAGGCGGGCCGAGCGGGGCCCGGTGTGGGGCAGGGTGGAGCCGCTGGCCGCGGCGGCCGCCCTGGGGGCGGAGGCGCTGGCGGCGGGACGGGACGGCATCGCTGCCGCGTCGGGCTTCGGGGCGGCCGCGGCGGGTGCCGGTGCGGCCACCGCCGGAGCGCCGTCGGCCGTCTTCGGAGCCGCCGCGGTCGGAGCCGGCGCGGGCTTGGCGTCGCCCATCGACATCGTCGGGGCGGGCGTCGGGCCCGCCTTCGGGGCCGGTGCCGGTGCGGGGGCGGGTGCGGCCGGTGCGCCGGTGCCCACGACGAAGGCGCCGTTCATGAGGTTGGGATGCACCTCGCAGTGGAAGTGGTAGGTGCCCGCCTTCAGCGCCGGCACGTTGTACGTCAGGCTCTTCGGCCCCTGGACGATGTCGCCCTCGAAGAGCGTCGTGGTCGCCGTGTGGGACGGCAGGATGGCGACGTTGTGCCGGTCGCTGTCCTTGTTGTCGAACCGGATGGTGAAGGACTCGCCGGCCGGCACCGCGAGGCAGTCCTTGTCGAACTTATGGCCGTCGGCGGTCAGCGCCAGCGACGTACCCGCCGGCGAGCAGGTCGGACCCGTTTCCATGGTGGGGGACGCCCCTGTACCCCCGGGCGTGTCGGCGGCGGCCGCCGGACGGACTCCGGCTCCTCCGCCGGCCGCCAGCACCGCGGCGACCGCGACCGCCCCTAGCCACTTCCCCATCGTCTCCATCCCCTCCCCGGCCAGCGGAAACGCTCGGCCCGACCACAAAGAGTGTCAGTGCTGGCTAACCCTGACAAGTGCTGCCAATTCGCGTCCCTCAGGTGGCAGTCGGGATGAGGGTCAGCGGGCGGGTTCGCCGGCCGGGGCGAGCCCCGCTTTCCAGTCCGCCAACCGCATCCGGGCCCGTTCCACCTCGTCCCGGAGCCGAACCAGCTGGCTCTCAGGAAGGGCGAACAGCGGCTCCACCGGCGTCGCCGCCGGCGGGGCCGGAGTGATCGGGACCGGCGCAGCCGTCGGACGGGCCGCCGTGGGGGCGGGCCCGTTCGGGATCGGGAACGACGGAGGCGACCAGGGGAGAGCCGGGCGGGGTGCCGTGAACGAGCGGGTTGGTCCGCCGGGGGTCGGGACCGAGGGTTGTGAGGAGGGCACGGCCGGGCGGGGCGCCGGCACGGCCGGCTTGGGCGCCGGGACCGCCGGCCGGGGAGTCGGCACCCTCGGCCGGGGAGTCGGGACCGCCGGTCTCGGCACCGGTACGGCGGCCCGGGCCGGCAGCGGGGCGGTGGCGGCACCGGCCCGGATCGCCTGGCGGGCCCGGCGCTCGGCCAGGATCGGGACGAACTCGGTGACGGACGCCGACACCAGCAGGCCCTGGGCGGAGCTGAAGACCAGCGCCTCGGCGAGGTCGGCCGGGAGCCGGTCGCCGAAGTCGGCGGCCAGGGCGGAGGCGGCGAACCGCAGCCGGTCCGTCAGGTCGATCTCGCCTGGGGGTGCGGGGTTGACCCCCGCCAAGGCCGTCTCGTCCCGCAGATCGAGTTCTCTGCTGTCGCTCTCGTCCATCCCGGCCCCCCGCAGTCGGGCGTGCGTCCGCACATCCTTACTCCATTCGGGCTGGCCAGAGCCAGGGCCCGTTCGTGAAATGGACATTTCCCTACAACGCGGGCGTCCTGGCCCGCCGTGTGTTCGGTTTTGACTTCAGCCGGGAACTCTCTTGATCGATGGTTTCCGCGATTCCGGTAAAGGTCGTACCGACCCCCGCCGATACCTGGAATTGACAGGCGAGAGGGGAAAGGGAAGCCGATGAGAGTTGTGGTCTGGGGTAGCGGAATCGTCGAAAGTCAGATGCTGTGGGAGCGCGGCGAGAGCACGCTCGAGGCGCAGCACCTGGCCGAAACCCTCTCGATCGCCTGGGACGACATCGAGGGCCTGGAGCGCTGGTCGCTGGAGATCGAGTGCCCCCAGCCCGACGACGTCCTCCGCCTGGTCGAGGAGACCTCCGGTGACGACGCCGTCCTCGGTTGGTCGCCCTGCCCCCGGGACGTCCCGACGGCCTGGTACATGGCCGAGGACACATCCTTCGGTAGTGAGTGGTAGCTATTCCCCCGCCATCCGCTTGAGGATGGCGGCGTCCCGGGGTCCCGTGGCGCTGTCCTCGTGCTTGATGTAGCAGTACACGTCGACCCCTTCTCCGAGGGCCGAGCGGAACGACTCCCCCCAGCCTTCGAGAGTCTTCTCGTCGTAACCCGCCCCCCGCAGCCGCACGTAGGCGAAGTCGCCCGTCCGGCGGAAGGTGGCCGGAGCGTCCTCCGTGTCGGCGACGCACAGGGCCATGCCGGCGGCGCCGAGCTTGGAGCGCACCTCGTCGGAGTCGAATGACGGGTGGCGGAACTCCATGGCGTAGCGGTGCGCGCCGGTCCCGTAGCTCTTCTCGACGGTGGCGAGGTCGGCCAGGAACCCGTCGAGCACCTCGGGCTCGTACTTGAGGTTCGGCGGGCACTGGAACAGCACCGGGCCGAGCCTCGGGCCGAGCGGGACGACCGCCTCCAGGAACCGGCTGAGCCGCTCGCCCGTGTCCTTCAGGCGGGCGAAGTGGGTGATGCCCTGGTTGGCCTTGAGGGCGAAGACGAACCCGTCCGGGGTGGCCGCCGACCAGGTCTCCATCATCGAGGCGGTCGGTGAGCGCCGGAAGGTGTAGTTGACCTCGACACTGCCGAACTGGCCGGCGTAGTAGCCGAGCATGCCGGCGCCCTTCGTGCCCGGCGGGTAGAAGGGCCCGATCCACTCCTTGTAGGCGAACCCCGACGTCCCCACGAACAACCGGCCGGAAGGCATCCGCGATGCTTACCACGGCGGCCGGTATCGTCAGCCGCCCGTGACGACCCGATCCCATTCCCGAGGGGGCGGCATCCTCGGGGGCCCGGTCGACGGGCCCGAGCGGCTGGCCGCCCGGTTCCCGGCCTGCGAGGCCCGGCCGGGGCTGTCCATTGCCCATCGCTCGTCCGGATTCGCCGGCCGGCTCGTGGCCCTCGACGGCGACGACGTCGTCGTGGCCGGACAGACCGGCCTCCAGAAGCGCTTCCGCAACGCCCCCGGCTCGTTCTCGGTCGGCGGCCAGGCGGTGCACCTCGTGGCCCCGCCATCGCCGCCGGCGGGGCCCGACACGCTGTCCGGCGGCCGGGTGTCGGCCTCCGGCCGCACCGCCTCCGGCAGCCGCGCCGTGATCGGCGCCAAGGCCCGGGTGGCCCAACCGAGCCGGATCCTGGTCGAGGGCCTCCACGACGCCGAGCTGGTGGAGAAGGTGTGGGGCGACGACCTCCGGCTCGAGGGCGTCGTCGTCGAGCGGCTCGACGGCATCGAGCACCTGGCCGACGTGGTGGCGGACTTCGCCCCCGGCCCGGAGCGGCGTCTCGGGGTGCTCGTCGACCACCTCGTCGCCGGGAGCAAGGAGGCCCGGTTGGCGGCCGAGGTCCGCCACCCTTATGTGTTGGTGACGGGAACCCCCTATGTTGATGTCTGGCAGGCGGTCCGACCGGCGGCGGCGGGCATCACCGCCTGGCCTGTGATCCCCCGGGGAGTCCCCTGGAAGGAGGGGGTCTGTGCCGCTTTCGGCGTGCCGGAGTCTGGCATTCTCTGGCGCAAGCTGCTGAATGTGGTCACGACCTGGGAAGATCTGGAGACGCCGTTCGTCCGAGCGGTGGAGCAGCTCATCGATTTCGTCACCGATCCGGGGGCAACCTGATGCCGAGCGAGAAGATCTCCGTGCTGTTGCCCCACGACGTGCTGGAGCACGTCCGACGGGCGGCCGACGCCGGGGGCGAGACGCTCAACGAGTTCGTCCACGCCGCCCTGACCGACCGGCTCAGCCGCCTGACTGCCTCCGCCGAGCGCCGGCGGGCGGCCGCCGCCGAATGGTCGGACTGACCCGGTAGGCAGCGGTCCGAGGGTCGCCCGGCCCGTCCGACATACTGGACGACCTATGGGCGACGCTCGGCGGCGCAACCTCAGCCTCTTCCTCGACCACCAGGTCGACGCAGGACGGGCCGACCAGGCGGCCGTCATCTGCGGCGACGAGCGGGTCACCTACGGCCAGCTCCTCGAGCGGGCGGGCCGGGTGGCCGGCGCCCTCCACGACGCCGAGGTGCGGCGGGAGGAGCGGGTGCTGCTCCTCCTCGACGACACACCCGCCTTCCCGGCCACGTTCCTGGGGGCCATCCGGCTCGGGGCGGTGCCGGTCCCCGTGAACCCCCTCTACAAGGCGTCGGACTTCCGCTACTTCCTGGAGGACTCCTACGCCCGGGTGGTCGTGGCCGACGCCGCCTTCGCCGAGAAGGCGGCCGAAGCGATCCATGGTCTCGACGGCGTCCGGGTTTACGAGCCGGCCGATCTCCTCGAAGCGGCGGGCGACGCCGAGGGGCTGCCGGCGGCCGCCACCCACGAGGACGACATGGCCTTCTGGCTCTACAGCTCGGGGTCCACCGGGCGGCCGAAGGGCGTCGTCCACCGCCAGGCCGACGCCGCCGCCACCTGTGAGACCTACGGCGCCTCGGTGCTCGGCCTGACCGACGCCGACGTCACCTACTCGACCACGAAGCTGTACCACGCCTACGGGCTCGGCAACGGCCTCTCGTTCCCCTACTGGGTCGGCGCCACGACCGTGCTGACGCCGGGGCGGCCCAGCCCCGCCGCCATCTTCTCGACCGTCGAAACCCACCGGCCGACGGCCTTCTTCTCGGTGCCGACGCTGTACAACGCCCTCGTCAACGCCGAGGGGGCCAAGGGCCGTGACTTCTCGTCGGTGCGGATCTGCCTGTCGGCCGCCGAGCCCCTGCCCCCCGAGGTGTTCCGCCGCTTCGAGGACACGTGGGGCCTCCCGATCCTCGACGGGATCGGCTCGACCGAGATGCTCCACATCTACTGCTCCAACACCGCCGAGGCCCGCAGGCCGGGCTCCAGCGGCCGGCCCGTCCCCGGCTACGAGCTCCTCATCCGCGACGACGACGGGCACCCCGCCGCCCCCGGCGAGGTCGGCGAGCTCCTGGTCAAGGGCGACAGCGCCCTGTCCGGCTACTGGCACCACCGGGACCGCACCCGCCGCACCCTGATCGGCGAGTACTTCGCCACCGGCGACCGCTACCGGGCCGACGAGGACGGCTTCTACTGGTACGAGGGCCGGGCCGACGACATGATCAAGGTCGGCGGGCTGTGGGTGTCGCCCATCGAGATCGAGAACGTGCTGATCGAGCACTGGGCGGTGCTCGAAGCGGGCGTGGTGGGCGTCGACGTCGACGGGTTCATGAAGATCCGGGCCCATGTGACGCTGCGCCCCGACCTTGTAGACCCCGGTGAAGGCCTTATCGGTGAGCTCCAGAACCTCTGCAAGGAACGCCTCCAGCGCTACCAGTACCCCCACATCGTCCGCTTCGAGAAGGACCTCCCGAAGACCATGACCGGCAAGATCCAGCGCTATGTCCTGCGAGGGCGCCAGTGATCGCCAGAAACAGTGATTGACGGCATCCCCCTGGTGGACGCCCACCTCCACCCCGCCCGACTGTCGAGCCTCAAGATGCCGGTCCAGGAGTGGGCGTCGGGCTTCAACTCGACGGACGGGATCTACGACGACGAGGGCGCGGTCATCCCGTCCGCCTTCGACGCCTATCTCGAGGGCGAGGGCGTCGACGTGGCGATCATGTTCTGCGAGTACAGCCCGCTCTCGACCGGAGTCCAGCCGATCGAGGACCTCCTCCCCCTCGCCGCCGCCAACCCGGTCCGGCTGCGGTTCCTGGCCAACGTGAACCCCCACCTCCACGACCCGCTCCTGGCCGAGGTCGACCGCCAGCTGGCGCTGGGTGCGGTGGGGCTCAAGCTCCACCCGGTCCACGCCCGGTTCTCGCCCAACGACGCCGTCCTGTGGCCGATCTACGCCCGGCTCGCCGAAGCGCAGCTGCCGGTCGTGTTCCACTGCGGCACCAGCGTCTTCCCCGGCGCTGTCAACCGCTACGCCGACCCCGGCCTCGTCGACGAGGTGGCGGGCGCCTTTCCCGACCTCAAGATCGTGCTGGCCCACGGCGGCCGGGGCTGGTGGTACGACGCCGCGGCGTTCATCACCCAGATGCGGGCCAACGTGTGGATCGAGCTGTCTGGCCTGCCGCCCAAGAAGCTGCCGCAGTACTACCGCAACTTCGATCTCGGCCGGCTGGGCCGGAAGTTCATCTTCGCCACCGACTGGCCCGGGGTGCCGGGCATCGCCCGCAACGCTGCCGCCGTGGCCGACCTCGGCTTCGATCGCGACACCCTGGAACTGATCTTCTGGCGCAACGCCTTCGACGTCTACGCCCTCGGTTCACCGCCGACTGACTGGGCCTAGCCATCGGGGGTAAGTTCCGCTCGTATGCGACCGGGACGCGATGTCACCCCCAACATGACCGACTACGAGGCCGAACGGGCCGCCTTCCGGCTTGACGTGCCGGAGCGGTTCAACTTCGTCCTCGACGTGCTGGAGAAGCGGGCCGCGGCCACGCCCGACGGGCTCGCCCTGTTGGCGCTGGACTCCGCCGGCTCCGAGACCGACCGTTACACCTGGGCCTCGATGGCCCGGGAGACGAGGCGGATGGGCAACGCCCTCAACGGTCTCGGGGTGAAGAAGGGCGACCCCCTCTTCATCATGCTGCCCCGGATCCCGCAGTGGTACGTGGCCGCCCTCGGCGCCATCCGCATCGGCGCCGTCCCCATGCCGGGGACGAACCTGCTGACCGGGAAGGACATCGAGTACCGGATCGCCCGCGCCGAAGCCGTCGCCGCCATCACCGACTCCGAGGGCGCGGCCAAGGTCGACTCCGTGGCCGCCAACCTCCCGAGCCTCCAGCACAAGATCGTGGTGGGTGAGGCGCCGAGCGCGGGCTGGACCCCGTTCGACCGCCTCCTCGAGACCGGTTCCGCCGACCCGACCGGACCATCGGATGGACGTGGCCCGACGGCCGCCGACGACCCGATGCTCCTCTACTTCACGAGCGGCACGGTCTCGTACCCCAAGATGGTCATGCACACCCAGGCCAGCTACGGCATCGGACACACCATCACCGCCCGCTACTGGCAGGACCTCCGGGAGGGCGACGTCTCCTGGGCCCTGTCCGACATGGGCTGGGCCAAGGCCGCCTGGGGCAAGCTGTTCGGCCAGTGGCAGCAGGGCGCCACGGTCGTCCTCATGAACATGGGGAAGCCCGATCCCGACCAGATCCTCGACATCATCGGCCGCCACGGGATCACAGAGTTCTGCGCCCCGCCGACGCTGTACCGGGCCCTGGTCCAGACCGACATCGGAGCCCACGACCTCTCGGGGCTGCGGCACTGCGTGTCGGCCGGCGAGCCGCTCAACCCGGAGGTCATCCGGGTCTGGGAGGAGGGCACGCGGGGCCTGACCGTCTACGACGGCTACGGCCAGACGGAGACGGTCAACATCGTGGCCAACTACCGCTGCATGCCGGTGCGGCCCGGCTCCATGGGCAAGCCGACGCCCGGTTTCGACATCGCGGTCGTGAGCGAGACGGGCGAGACGCTCGGGGCCGGCGAGGAGGGCCACATCGCCGTGCGGGTGGCCCCCGACCGCCCGATCGGCATGTTCGGCGGCTACTACATGGACCCCGAAGCCACCGAGGCCGCCTTCCACGGCGGCTGGTACTTCACCGGCGACAAGGGCCGGGTCGACGAGGACGGGTACTTCTGGTTCGAGGGTCGCTCCGACGACGTCATCACGTCGTCGGCCTACCGCATCGGCCCGTTCGAGGTGGAGAGCGCCCTCATCGAGCACCCCGCCGTGGCCGAGGCGGCCGTGGTCGGGAAGGACGACCCGGAGCGCACCCAGCTCGTGACCGCCTTCGTGATCTGCGCCCCCGGCTACTCGGGCTCCGAGACGCTGGCCGCCGAGCTCCAGGAGCACGTCAAGAAGACGACGGCGCCCTACAAGTACCCCCGGCTGGTGTACTTCGTCGACGAGCTGCCGAAGACCGTGAGCGGCAAGATCCGCCGCACCGAGCTGCGGGACCGGCTCCGGGAGGGCGGCGGCTGACACGACAGCCGGCGCCGCCAGTTTTTCAGGAACGATCGCTAACCTGACCAGCCATGGGGGGCGATCTTTCCGGGGACACCCCGTACCCCGGGTCTCGGCCGCGGGCGCGGCGCCTCGGCCGTCGGCACCTGCTGCTCGGGCTGCCGGTCGCCTTCGGTGTGGCCGCCGTCCTGGCCTCGGCACCCTCGGCGGCGCCGTCGGGCGGCCCGGCCGGGGCCGACCGCAGGCTGCCCGCCGATCCGGCGCTGCGGTCCCTCGACCCCGAGGTCCGCAGCGGCGCCGATGGCAACCCCTACCACGTCTCCGACCCGCTGAATCCGGTCTTCAAGAACGTAAAGGGCCCCTTCCGGCCCCAGGGCCTCGCCGGTCGTGACGAGTCCCACGACCCGACGCCGGCCTACACCGAGGCGGATCGCCGCCAGCTGCTGCGGGAGGGCAAGGCCCTCTTCTTCTCCACCACCGCCTTCGGCCAGCAGCCGAGCCAGGGGCCGATGGTCTTCGGCCAGTCCCTGGCCTGCGCCACCTGCCACGCCGGACCAGGCCTGAGCGACGGGCTCACCCACCTCGTCGGGCCGGTCCGGGAGCGGGAGCTCGGCCGCCGGCAGACGCCGTCCCTCTTCGGGGTGGCCAACACCGCCCCCTTCGGCTGGGACGGGCGCAACCCCGCCCTCCAGGACCAGTCCCGGGGCGCCATCGTCTCGCCGCTGGAGATGCACGCCTCACGGGAGCCGACCAAGCGGGAGCTCGACGCCCTGGCCGAGTTCCAGCGGTCGATCGTCGAGCCCACCGCCGTCCCGGGGAAGGACTTCGACCCCGTTCGGGCGCAGCGGGGCGAGGCCCTGTTCCGCACGCCGAGGCCGGTGCTCGACCCCACCGGCGAGTTCCCCTCCGGGCAACAGGTCGCCTGCGCCACCTGCCACGCCGGGCCGTTCCTCACCGACGGCAAGGCGCACCGGATGGCCCTGCCGACCGGCGATCCCGTCTTCGACCCCGGTCAGATCGGCTCCGACGGCAACATCCTGGGCTTCCACACCCCCTCGCTGCTGGGGGCCCGGTTCACGGCGCCGTACTTCCACGACGGCGTGGCCGGCGACCCGACCTCGCCCAGCAACTTCCTGGGCGGTGGCATCGGGCCCGGGGCGGCGGAGGGGAACATCGGCGCCGCCGGGCCGGCCGCGGCGCGGCGGGCCCTCCTCGACAACGTGCTGCCCTTCTACAACTCCGTCCGGTTCAACTTCGGGTTCACGGCCGAGGAGCTGAAGGACCTGGCCGAGTTCATCCTCTCGCTGTAAGGCGCGGGAGGATGAAGCCATGAGTGTTGAGGGGGGCACCACCGGTCCGCCGGGTCTGGCCCGCCAGGTGCTGCTGGTGGCGGGGAAGGACCTCCGCATCGAGGCCCGGTCCCGGGTCGCTCTCAACCAGGTGCTGCCCTTCGCCGGGGTCATCCTCCTGCTCTTCGCCTTCGCCCTCGACCCCGACCGGGGCCTTCTCCCCCGGGTGGCCCCCGGCCTGTTCTGGGTCGCGGTGCTTCTGTCGGGCCTGCTGGCGATCTCCCGGGCCTTCGCCGTGGAGGGCGAGAACGGCGTGCGCGACGCCCTGCGCCTGTCCGGCCTCGACGGCGCCGCCGTGTTCTGCGGCAAGGCGCTGGCGGTGGCGGCCCAGCTTCTCGGCCTCGAGGTGGTCCTCGGATTCGGCGTCGTCGTCCTCTACGACCTGCACCTCCACAACCTGGTGGTGGTGGTGGTGGCCAGCCTGATCGCGACCGCCGGGATCGCCGCCGCCGGTACCGTGTACGGGGTGCTCGCGGCGGGTCTGCGGGTGCGGGAGACGCTGTTTCCCCTGCTCGTGCTGCCCGTCGTGGCGCCGGTCATGCTCGGCGCGACCCGGGCCTGGGAGGCGGCGCTCAACGGCGCTCCCTCCGAGGCCTGGCCCTGGGTGCAGCTCCTGGCGGTGTTCGGAGTGATCTACGTGACGATGGGCTGGCTGGCCTTCGGGCCGCTGTTGGAGGAGACATGAGGGTCGCCACCGGGGGGCCGGGTAAAGCCGCCGAGTTCTGGGCCCGCCGGGGAACGATCGTGCTGGGCGGCCTGACGGTGGCCTCCCTGGCCGTCCTCGTCGTGCTCGGCCTGTTCGTCTCCGACCCCGACTACCAGCAGGGCGACGCCGTCCGGCTCATGTACCTCCACGTCCCGGCGGCCTGGATCGCCTATCTGGCGTACGGGGTCACGAGCCTCGCCTCGGCGCTCTACCTCTGGAAGCGCACCCGCTCCCCGGCGTGGGACACGCTGGCCGGCGCATCGGCGGAGATCGGGGTTCTCTTCACCGGTTTGACGTTGGTGCTCGGCTCCCTGTGGGGCCGCCCGGTGTGGAACGTGTGGTGGGCGTGGGACGCCCGTGTGGTCTCGACGGCAGTCTTGTTCTTCCTGTATCTCGGGTACCTCGCCCTGCGGCGGGTTCCGGCCGACCCGGCGGTGCGGGCCCGGCGCAGCGCCATCGCCGCCCTGGCCGCCTTCGTCGACGTGCCGGTGGTGCACTTCTCGGTCGAGTGGTGGCGCACGCTGCACCAGAAGGGCAGCGTGTTCAACCGGGAGTTGAACCCCACCATCCAGGGCAACCTGGCCTGGGCGCTGCTGTCGGGAGTGTTCGCCTTCACCTGCCTGTACCTCTACCTGCTGGAGCGCCGCTACCAGCTGGCGGTCATGGAGGAGGCCATCGAGGAGCGGGCCCTCGAGGCGGCCATCGCCGAGCGGCGGGCCGAGGCCGACGTCCCTCCGGTGAGGGTGCCGTCGTGACCGACGCCGGCTATGTCATCGGCGGGTGGACGCTGACGGGCGTCGCCATCGCCGGCTACGTCGGCCGGCTCTGGGCCCGGTCCCGGCGGGCCCGACGGTTCCTGCCCCCGGACGAGCAAGGCCGGTCAGAGTGGATGTGATCGACCCGCCCGTCGTCCTCGTCGCCCGCCCGAAGCCGAAGCGGATGCGCTACATCGTGGCCGGCGGGCTGTGCGCCGCCGCCGTGCTCTTCCTCATCGTCGGCGGGCTGTCCCGCAACATCGTCTACTTCCGGACGGTGTCGGAGGGCGTGACGGCCCACGGGAAGGCACCCGACGACACGGGCCGGCTCCGCCTGGCCGGCGCAGTCCTCACCGGCAGCGTCGAGCGACGGCCGGACGGCGTCACGTTCGTCGTGACCGACGGGACGACCAGGGCCCGGGTGCTCCACCACGGCGACCCGCCCGAGCTGTTCAAGGACGGCGCCCCGGTCGTGTGCGAGGGCCATTTCGTCAAGGGCGACAGGGCCGCCGTCCCCACCTTCGACTCCGACCGGATCATGATCAAGCACGGCGCCGAGTACCGCCCGCCGTCGGTGGACGCCTCGAAGTGATGGCCCGGGAAGTGAAGGACGGCCGGCGGTGAAGGGGGCGCTCGGGTTCGGGGGGATCACCCTCGGCTTCATGGCCGCCGCCCTCGGCGTGATCACCATGGCCGTGGGGATCCAACGCCGCGACGGGCGGATCATGGCCACCGGCCGCCAGTTCGTCTTCATGGTCCTGCTCGGGGCGCTGGTGGCCGCCGGGGCCATGGAGTGGGCCCTCGTGACCCACGACTTCTCCCTCGCCTACGTGGTCAGGAACCACGCCCGGGCCACGCCGCTGCTCTACACCGTGGCCGCCCTGTGGGGGGCGCTGGAGGGCTCGATCCTGCTCTGGGCCCTGATCCTGGCCGGCTATCTCACCGTGACCGTGCGGCGGCTGCGGGCCCGGGCCTCGGACCCGCTGGTGGCGTGGGCGACGCTGGTCGGCCTCGTCGTGGCCGCCTTCTTCTTCGCCCTCATGCTCGGCCCGGCCAACCCCTTCCGGCCCACCCCGGGCCTCATCCCGAAGGACGGGCTGGGCCCCAACCCGTTGCTCCAGAACCACGTGCTGATGGCGATCCATCCGCCCATGCTGTACCTCGGCTACGTCGGCATGACGATCCCGTTCTCGTTCGCGGTGGCGGCCCTGGCCACCGGCCGGGTGGGCGAGGGGTGGCTGCTGGAGACCCGGCGGGCGACGCTGGTCGCCTGGGCCTTCCTGTCGGTGGGGATCGTGCTCGGCGCCTGGTGGAGCTACGAGGTGCTCGGCTGGGGCGGGTACTGGGCCTGGGACCCGGTGGAGAACGCCTCGTTCATCCCCTGGTTGACAGCCACCGCCTTCCTCCACTCGGTAGTGGTCCAGGAGCGTCGGGGGATGCTGCGGGTCTGGAACCTGTCGCTGATCATCGCCACCTTCTGCCTGACGATCCTCGGCACCTTCCTCACCCGCTCCGGGGTGTTGAACTCGGTGCACGCCTTCTCCCAGTCGACCATCGGCGCCTGGCTGTTGACGTTCCTCGGGCTGGCCGCCGCCACCGGCATCGGGCTCATCGCCTGGCGGGGCGACCGGCTGCGGACGCCGGGGCGGATCGACTCGCCCGTCTCCCGGGAAGGCGCCTTCCTGGCCAACAACCTCCTCTTCGCCGGCTTCGCCTTCGTGGTGCTGCTGGGCACCGTGTTCCCGCTGCTGGTCGAGGCGCTGCGCAACGAGAAGCTCTCCGTCGGGGAGCCGTACTTCGACCGCATGACCGTCCCGATCGGGCTCGCCCTCCTGTTCCTGATGGCGGTCGCCCCGGCGCTGCCGTGGCGGGCCGCCTCCGGCCCGGTGCTGCGCCGCCGGCTGGCCGGGCCCGCCTGGGTCGGGGCGCTGACCATGGCCGCCTGCGCCGTCCTCGGCGCCCGGGGCGTGGCCGAGATCGTGGCCTTCGGGCTCGGCGCCTTCGCCGTGGCCGGCATCGTCCGGCAGTACGCCCTCGGCGTCGCCGCCACCCGCCGGGCCTCCGGGGGCGGATGGCCAGGGGCGCTCCGCCGCACGGTGGCCGGCAACCGCCACCTCTACGGCGGTCTCGTGGTCCACTTCGCGGTGGTGGTGATCGCCGTGGCGCTCGCCGCCAGCATGGGCTACACGACCAAGCGGGAGTTCCGCCTGGTGCAGGGGCAGCGGGTGACCCTCCAGAGCCACCACTTCACCTACCTCGGCTCCACCCGGCACCAGACCGGCCAGAAGGACAAGTTCCAGGCCCGGATCCGCGTCGAGCGGGGCGGCCATGACCTCGGCGTCTACGCCCCCGCCCTGTCGATCTTCCCCAACTCGCCGCAGGCCATCGGCACGCCGTCGGTCCGCACCGGCCTCCTGCGCGACGTCTACCTGACGCTGGTGTCCTCTCCCGACCAGGACGGCCGCATCACCCTCGGCGTCCAGATCGGCCCGCTCGTCGTCTGGCTCTGGATCGGCGGCGGCATCCTGGCCCTCGGGACGGCCATCGCCGTCTGGCCCGCCCGCCGCATCCGCCGCCGGTCCACGGGCCGCGGTCCCGATCCCCTCGCCCCGCCCGCCCCCACGACCCCCTCCGCCGACGAAGAACTCCTGGCCGAGGCCCCCGCGTGACCCCCAGCGCGGTCCCCCGCTCGACTCTGGGCACGTTTTGGGTCGCAAAACCGGCCCAATCCGTGCCCAGACTCCTGCGCCGGGCCCCGAGCGCCGGTTCCCCATTTCTCGGGACGGATCGTCCCGCAAAACCGGCACGATCCGTTCCGAGATCCGGGGCGCCAAGGGCGGGCGGGGTCGGGCGCGGGTGCCCCGGGGCGGGCGGGGGCGGGCGCGGGCGCCTTGGGGCGGCCGGGGGCGGGCGCGGGCGCCTTTGGGGCGGCCGGTGATCCGGCGGGTGGTGCCGGGGGCGGCGTTGGCGGCGGTGGTCGTCGCCGCGCTCGTCATCGCCGGGGCGGGGCGGAGCCACCCGTCCCGGTCGCCGGCGGCCCGGGCGCACGCCATCGCCAGCGAGCTCCGGTGCCCGGTGTGCCAGGGCCTGTCCGTGGCCGACAGCCCGTCGCCGACGGCCAAGGCCATCTATGAGGACGTCCGTCGCCGGGTTGACGCCGGCGAGAGCGCCGGCGCCATCCGGTCGTTCTACGTCGGCCGCTACGGCGAATGGGTCCTGCTCCGGCCCGAGACGTCGGGGACGGGCGCGCTGGTGTGGATCCTGCCCGTGACCGCCCTGCTCCTCGGCGCCGGCGGCCTCGCCCTCGCCTTCCGGCGCTGGCGGCGGGAGCCGGCCCTCTCGGCCACCGAAGCCGACCGGGCCCTGGTGGAAGCTGCCCTGGCCGCCGCCGATCCCGTCCCGCCGGCCGCCGCCGACCCCGTCCCGCCGGCCACCGCCGACCCCGTCACGCCGGACGCCGCCAACGCCCGGCCGGGGGTCGGATCGCCGGGACCGACCGGAGCCGCCAGGCCGGGGGTCGTCTCGCCGGGGGCCGGGTCGACGCCTTCGACGGGGGTGTCCGGGTGAGCCGGTCCACGGCCTTCGATCCGGATGCGCTCGCCTCGCTCGAATCGGAGCGAGACTTCCTCCTCCGGTCGATCGCCGACCTCGACCAGGAGCGGGCGGCCGGGAACCTCGACGAGGAGCGCTACCAGAGCCTGAAGGACGACTACACCGCCCGGGCGGCGGCCGTGCTGCGCTCGATCGAGGACGGGCGCGACGCCCGA
>JAUZEY010000183.1 GCA_030838785.1 Actinomycetota bacterium
CCGCTGCTGGGCTCCGTCGTGCAGATCCCGCTCGATGCGGCTCCGGGCCTGGTCGGCGGCAGCCACGATCCGGGCCCGCGAGCCGGTCAGCTGCGCCTGGCTCTCGGCATTGGCGATCGCGGTGCCGGCCAGTTCGGTGAACCCGGCCAGCCGCACCTCGGCGCCCACCGGCAGCGGTTCCTCCCGCGTGCACGACACGAGCATGACACCCCACGTCCGGCCCTCGACGATGATCGGCGCGCCGATGGACGAGCGCATGCCGGCGGCGATCGCAGCCGCCGGGGCCGGGCCGGCGTCGGCGCCGTAGTCGTCGACGCGCACCGGCCGGCCGGTCTGGAGCACCAGCGTGGTCGCGTTTCGCCCGCCGAGTTCCACCCGGCTGCCGACCGGCGCGGGCACCGCTCTGCCCGCCGTGGCCCACAAACCGACGATCGTGGCCCCGCCGTCCGGGTCGTACCGGGTCATCTGGAGGAAGTCGGCGTCCAGCAGCCGTCCGACCTCCTCGGTGACCGCCGCGAACACCTCCTCCGGCGCCACCCCCAGGGCCACCAGCGTCGCCACCCGCCGCAAGGCGGCCTGCTCGTCGGCCACCCGGCGAAACTCGGCGTACAGCTGGGCGTTGTCCAGGGAGACAGCGAGCTGGGCGGCGATGAGCTTCACCGCGTCGAGTCGTTCACTGGTGAAGGCGCCGCGTAGCAGGCGGTTCTCGACCAGCAGGATCGCTTGGAGCGTCCCGCGGTTGACGACGGGTATGGCCAGCAACGAACAGCACCCGACGGCGCTGAAGTACGGATCGCGGGCGAAGCGGTCGTCGCGTGTGGCGTCGCCCACGACCAGCGGCTCCGGCATTCGCTGGACGTAGCGCAGCACGGACACCGGCACGGCGCACTCCGGGCGTTCGCCGCTGACCGGGACGGTGCCGGTCTCGTTGCCCGACGGCGGGAGCAGCCAGTCCTGCCGGTCATCGCTCCACAGCACCAGCGCGACGCCGGAGGCACCGGTCAGCTCGCTGAGGACCCGGGCGACTCGGGCTTGCAGCCGTTCGATGCTGGTCTCGGAGCTCAGCGCCTGCGTCGCCGACACGATGCCGAGCAGGTCGACCGTTCCGGTCGTGACCGTGGAGCGACCCAGGCCGGGATCACGGGCCTGCGAACCACCGGGCCCGCTGATCGTGTCGCCCGGGGGTAGGGCCGGGTAGGCCCAGTCCAGTTGGTCGACCTTGGCGGTGGCACCCCAGGCGAGGTACTCCTGGCGCGCTTCGGCGAGCAGGTCATATCCGGCCTGTTCGACGCCGTGGGCGAGGTAGAACCGGGCGGCGCGCTCCGCGATCAGCGCCCGATGCCAGCGGCGCGGAACCCGGGCCGCCTCGCGCCGGGCCGAGTCGAAGGCGAGGACAGCGCCGCGGAAGTCTCCGACGGCCCAGGCCCCCTCGGCCTCGACCAGTCGCAGCAGGTGCAGGAAGTTCGCCGGCGCGTCGGCGGCCCGTCCGGCCAGCCACTGCGTCACGTCGTCCAGTTCCGCCAGCAGCAGGCGACACTGGTCGCCCTCGGCGGCCCGGGCTTCCCCGGCCAGGGTGAGGCCCCGCAGCAGGTAGGCCACGGCGGTCGGGTAGCTCCCCAGAATCGCCGGCAGGAACACCATGGCCGGCGGGGTGTGCCGGGCCAGACCGTCCGGATCGCCGAAGATGGCGGCGGCCACGGCCCGGGTGAGGTGGGCGAAGAGAAACGCCAGCGGATTGCCGGCGTAGGTCTCGATGGGCACCGCGGCGCCGTCCTCCCCGCGCAGGACGCCGGTCAGCCACCGGTAGCAGTCGAGTGCCTCGCCGATCTGTTCGCCGCCGCTCTGCCGCACGAAGGCCAGCCCCGCATCCACATCGGCGGCGCAGATGTCCAACGATGGCGCGCAGTCCAGCAGGCACGTCACGACCATGTGCCAGACGTATCCCGCATTGGCCAGGTCGCCGCCGGCGATCAGCCCCTCCCGTGCCCGGCGACCCTCCAGGGCGCTGTTCTCGACCCGCTCGAACCAGCAACACAGCGTGGAGAACAAGAAGCGGGCGTGCGAGGTGCCCGGCTCGGAGCGGCGGGCCTCGCCGTGGGCCAGGATGCGTCGCACCGCCCGGTAGGCGGCGGCGTAGTCGCTCCGCAACGTCACGGTCGCGAAGGCGGCATTGCTGGCCGGCCCAATCAGCGTGGGGGCCGCGCCGTGCTCGCGCCAGATCCGCAGCGCTTCCAAACTCAGCCAGGCGTTGGTGGCGTGGTCGCCGACGAAGTACGTCGCCGGCAGGAGGGCGTCGATGAGACGGCTGGCGGTGAGCAGCTCGGGCTCGGTGATGTCCGGGCGAGCCAGATCGTCCGCCGCCTCCGTGTCCTCCAACCAGCCGTAGAGATGGTCGAACTGGCGGTCGAGCTCGACGGAGAACCGGTTCGCGGCCGGGACGGTGATGCCGAATTCGCGCAACGCCTCGAGACCGAATTCGATCGCCTCCGCCAGCCGGCTCCGATGGGTGAGGCTCAGCACCTGGACGACCGTGGCGGCCCCGCGCTCCAGCGCACTGGTGCGCAACGCCTCGATACTGCGGTACTCCTCGTCCGCCTCGTCGAAGCGGCCCAGGCTGTACAGCGCGGCGTGCCGGGCGGTGAGGACGTCGCCGAGCATGGCGGTCTCGCCCCGGTCGATGAGCTCCAGCGCCGCGACGAGCAGCCGGTTCACGAGCCCGTAGTCACCGATGACCGTGGCCTGGTCGGCGGCCCGCCGCAGCAGCCCGACGACCTGGCGCCGCTCCACCCCGCCGCCGACCGCCTCCGCCACCGGCAGGTACTGTTCGGCGGCGGCGGCGAAGAACTCCGGCACGGCCGCCAGCCGCCGAGCCATGGCCAGCTGCAGGGTACGTCGGCGCGGGGGGTCCAACCCCCCCAGGATCACGTCCCGGGTCCGGTCGTGGCGGAACCGCACCGCCGGACGTGGTCCCGGTTCCATCACGAGGAGGCCCCCGTCCAGGGCGGCCGCCAGCTCCTCCACCAGACACGCCGGCTCCCCGGTGGCGGCGGTCTGCAGCAGGGTCAGCTCGACCTTCCCGCCCAGGCAGGCCATCGCCTCCAACATCCGGCGAGACGTCGGCGGCAGGGCCGCGACGCGATCCGCCACGAGCCCGGCCACCTGGCACCGGCTGCCCTGGTGAGCGCACACGGCCGCCTTGTCCCACTGCCACCCGGCCGCCGTGGCGCGCAACACGCCGTCTCGCCGCAGCGCGTCGAGCAGCTCAACCGTCTCGTACGGATTGCCGCGCGTCTGCGGACCGATGATCTTGACCAGGTCCGTCGCTGTGGCTCCGTCCACATGCAGCATCTCCGTCACCATCGCGACGAGACTGGGCTCGGACAGATTGACCAGGTGCAGGTGCCGTACCGCCGGCTGCTCACGCCAGCGGGACAACGGCCCCGCCAGCGGGTGTTCTCCGTCCACGTCGTCGCGATAGGCGCCCACGAGCACCAGTCCCTCGACCGGCTCCTCGCTGAACACGACGTCGACGAGGCCGAGCGGCGTGCGTCCCGCCCACTGCAGGTCGTCAAGGCAGAAGACCACCGGTCGCGCCGGCGAGGCGACCGCCCGCAGCAACCCGGCCACTACTCGCTGCGCCCTGACCTGGGCCGTGAGCGGGTCGCCCGGGTCAGGCGGCACGGCCAGCAGCGCGGCGAACTCCGGCAGCACCGCGGTCAGCAGGCCGGCGTTCGGGCCGACCGCCCCCAGGATGCTGTCCCGCACCTGCGCCAGCTCGTCCTCCGGCTCGGCCAGCAGGAGCCGGCCCAGGGCGCGCAGCGCCTGATGGACCCCGTCGAACTCCAGATCGCGCCGGTACTGATCGAACTTGCCGGCCACGAACCAGCCGTCGGCACCGGTCACGACGGGCCGCATCTCGTCGACCAGCGCCGTCTTGCCCACCCCCGGCGCCCCGCTGACCAGCACCCCGCGACACTGCCCGGCCCGCGCCTCCTGGAACGCGGCCTCGAGCGCCGCCTTCTCGTCGTCCCGTCCCGCCAGTCGTGACGGCGACAGGATCCGGACCGGGAAGTCTTGTTCGCCGATGCCGGGGGGAGCCGCTCCCCGGCCGGTATCGCCGGCCCGCAACCGCTCGAGGTCGTAGAGCAGGCCATCCGCCGTCTGATACCGGTTGTCCGGCTCCTTCTCCAGCAGATGCATGATGATCTCGGACAGTGCCGCCGGTACGGCCCCGTTGACCTCAGCCGGTGGCACCGGCCGGCGCGCCAGGTGATCGTGGGTGAGTTGCAGCGGATCCCCGGCCCCGAACGGCGCCTCTCCCGTGGCCAGCTCGTACAGGATCGTGCCCAGCGCGTACAGGTCGGCCCGCTGATCCACCGGTCGGCCGGTGCGCCCGGTCTGTTCCGGCGCCAGGTAGGCCAACGTCCCCTCGATCTTGCTGTGGTGCGTGAACTCCGGGCGGATCTCGGCGAACGACGTCGCCAGGGCGAAGTCGACCAGGAAGGGAGCACCGTCGGGGGCGACGAGGATGTTGGCGGGTGTGATGTCCCGGTGGATCACCCCCCGGCGGTGCATTCCTGCTACCGCCCCCGCCAACCCCACGGCCAGCCCGATCAGGTCGTCAACCGGCACCGGCTTCGCCAGCGCGACCAGGTCGGTGCCCCCGACGTCAGCCAGCACGATCGAGCCGGCAAACCGTGGCGTCTCCGCCAGCTGGGCCACACCGTCGACCCCCCGGAGCCGCTCCAGCATCGCCGTCTCGTTCCGCAGCCGGTGCTCCGCGTCCGGCCCCAGGGGCTCCTTCCGAACGACGGTGTGCTCAGCCCGGAAGAGCCGGGTGACGCGGCTGCGCTCGCTCTCGTGGACGACCTGGGCCGACTGCATGCCTCGTGTTCAGATCCTCTTCCGGTGATCCCGGCGGCCGGCGCGGCCGAGGTCTGCAGGACGGCGTGCTCGGCGAGGCCCTGCGGGTGTTGCCTGCACAGCCCGCTACGTTGACGAACGGCCGCCGAAGGTACATCACGCGATCGCGTGGTTTTCCTGCGTCCGTGCTCCAACGAGGACAAAATCCAGGCTCCAACCGGGCCACCGAGAAAAGTGGCTCTGACCAGGACTTACGCGGTCGTTCGGTGGCTCCGAGGAGATGCGCGCCACGTTCGAGCTTCTGAAGGCCGACCACGACGGCGCCCAGGGCGAGGGCTACTGGCGTACCTACCTGGCGACCGCGCTGGACCACGGCGAGCTGGCCGTGCTCCCGAACCACGGCCACGTCATCACCCCCGCGGCTGTCCCGACGACCATCGAGTTCCTCGAGCGCCATCGTTCATAGCCCCGGGTACATCTCTCGACGCCACCGACCAGCACCCCGATCGGCGCGCCGGCCAACCCGTCTACGAGCTCTGTCGCGTCCGGCGGGCCCGACGGTTCGCTGCACCGGGGTCGCGGCCGGCGCGGGCGGCCACCATGGCGCCGACGACGGCGAGGGCCCACCAGCGGTCGTGGATGGGCCCGGCGGCGAAGCCGGGGAGCACGGCCGGCCAGCGCACGGCGAGGGCGGCGACGAGCCCTGGGCCGAGAATGCCCCCGGTGACGGCGACGGGCCCGGCGCCGCGTTCACCGCGGCGGGTGGCGACGAGGCCGACGGCCAGGGCGACCGCGGCGGCCC
>JAUZEY010000217.1 GCA_030838785.1 Actinomycetota bacterium
CGTTCCAGCGGATGGAGCTGTTCGACACCATGACCGTCCGGGAGAACGTCGAGATCGGCCGGGAGGCGCTCCTGGCCGGCAAGCGGCGCTGGACGGGCCGCCTGTTCTCCACCCCGTCCGAGGCCGACGTCTGCGGGCGCGAGGCCGAAGAGGCTATGGACCATTGCGGCATCAGCCCGCTGGCGGCGAGGACCGTCGGTGACCTGTCCACCGGCCAGCGCCGGCTGGTGGAGCTGGCCCGGGCCCTGGCCGGCGACTTCCGCTTCCTGCTCCTCGACGAACCGTCGTCGGGGCTCGACGTGGGGGAGACGGAGCAGTTCGCCGCCATCCTCTCCGGTGTGGTGGAACGGGAGGGGATCGGCATCCTCCTGGTGGAGCACGACATGGCGCTGGTGCGGGCCGTGTGCTCCTACATCTACGTGCTCGACTTCGGCCGGCTCATCTACGAGGGCACGGCGGCCGACGTGCTCTCGGCCGAGATCGTGAAGGCCGCCTACCTCGGGTCGGAAGCGGCGGAGGTCTAGATGCTGGAGCTACGAGGAGTGACGGCCGGCTACGGCTCCCACACCGTGCTGCGGGACGTGAACCTGGTCGTGCCCGACAACGCCGTCGTCGCCCTGCTCGGCCCCAACGGCGCAGGGAAGACCACGCTGCTGCGGGTGGCCTCCGGCCTGCTCAAGCCGTCGGCGGGCCGGGTGCTGGTCGACGGTGTGGACGCCACCGGCTGGCCGCCCCACCGGCTGTCCCAGCTCGGGGTGTGCCACGTTCCCGAGGGACGGGGCATCTTCCGGGCCCTGTCGGTCAAGGACAACATCCGGCTGTTCGAGCGGCTCCCGCCGCCGTTGTCGGGGGGACACCCCCCGTCCCCCCGGGAGGCCAACGATGATTTCCCCGGGGGTTCGGGGGCGTCCCCCGGAGGCAGAGTGGACCCGGTGGCCGCCGTGGCCGAGGCCTTTCCCCGGTTGGGGGAGCGGCTGGTCCAACGGGCCGGGACGATGAGCGGCGGCGAGCAGCAGATGCTGGCCCTGGCCCGGGCCTACGTCGCCGGGGCCAAGACCGTGCTCCTCGACGAGGTCTCGATGGGCCTCGCCCCCAGGATCATCGACGAGATCTTCGAGTACCTCCACCGGCTCGCCGCCCAGGGTGCTGCGCTGCTCCTCGTCGAGCAGTACGTGGCCCGGGCACTCGAGCTGGCCGATTTCGTGTACATCCTCAACAAGGGCCGAGTCCAGTTCGTGGGCGAGTCCGACGAGCTCGGCGAGGAACAGATCCTCGCCTCGTACCTGGGGGTCTAGACCATGCGCAAGGTTGGGCGGCTTCACCTGGCTCCGGTTCGTCGTGTTGCTCGTCTCGGGACAGTTGCGGCAGTGATCGCGACGATGACGGGATTCGGCATCGCCGGGTTCGGGTCGGTGCCCCGGGCCTCGGCCGAGCTCGACCAGAACTCGCAGTGGTCGGTGTCGTCGCGGGCCGACGCCATGGCCGTCGAGTACCTCAACACGGCCGCCCCCGTCTTCGGGACCGAGCCGGTCATCTACGGGACGCCGGCCAGTGCCGGGTCGCTGGTCGACTCCATCGGCCAGTCCAACGGCTTCGCCGCTGCGCCCTACCCCGGCGACATCATGGTCGGGGCGGCCGATAACGGAAACGGCGCCGCCACCGGAGCGGGGCTGCCGGGGGTCTTCCAGAGCTACCCGTTCTACGTCCACAGCGAGCACCCCATCGCCCCCGACAAGGTGCAGGACCAGAGCGGCAACCGCCTCACGGCCCACAGTGAGCAGTACATGTCGTCGAGCAGCGCCCGCAGCGGGCTCATCACCGGCGACACGCTGGCCGCCCTCCAGGCTCAGGCGGCGTCCCGCTCGTCGGTCGACAGCACCACCGGGGAGCTCACGGCGCTGGCCGACTCCCGCCTCGACGCCTTCCGGCTGACCGACAAGCTGCAGATCGGGCGGTCCATCGCCCACGCCAAGGTGGACCTGCTGCCGGGGCAGCCGCTGAAGAAGGAGTCGTCCTTCACCATCGGCTCGATCGTCGTCAACGGCGTCGAGATGAGCTACGGCGACGGAGGCTTCAAGTTCGGTGACCAGAAGGAGCAGTCGCCCGGCGACCCGAAGCCGCTGTTCGACGCCCTCAAGCAGGCCGGCATCACCGTGGAGATCCTCCCCGCCACCGGCACCGACACGTCGATCGAGTCGGCCGGGATGAAGATCACCCAGGTGGTCGACTACAAGGCCGGCAAGCAGCGCATCTCCTTCATCATCGGCCGGGTCAGCGCCACCATCCGGGGCGAGGCCAAGCCGGTGAGCACGCTCCTCGGCGGGTTCACCGACACCCCGGCCGAAACGTCGCCGGCCGTCACCGACCCCTCGTCCGTCAACGCCGCACCCGCCGTCGACACCTCGGCGTCCGTCGTGCCCGGGCCCAGTCTGGCGGCGGGCTTCGACCTCAGCTCGTCAGCCGCCGCTGTCCCCGACCTGTCCCTGTCGTCGTCCTCCGGCGGTACCGGCGCGCTCCCGCCGGTGGTATCGGCCATCTCCGACGCGGCCACGCGGGCCGCCGGCCGGGTGCAGCAGTCCGCCGCCCCGCAGGTCCGCCTCGCCACTCCGGCCTCGGTGGGCCGCGGGCTCCGCAACGACGACATCACCGGCTTCTACCTGGCCGTCGGCGCCCTCGCCGCCCTCCTGATCCTCGGCGCCTTCCTGCTCCGGGGCGGCCGCCGGGCCGCCCTGTCGGCGACCACCGGCTCCGTCCTCAGGCTCCCCAACTCCTAACGCGGTCAGAGGCGCCCGGGCGGCGCCACGGGCCGTTTAGGGCTCAGTAATGCGGCTGGGCATGGCCCGGGTGGCCGAGCAGGCCCGGGCGCTCGTCGGGTGACGAAGGCCGTGCGCAGGCCGCGATAATGGTCTCACCCCCTCGGTAGGTTGGGAGCCGCCATGAGCGATGCCGCCGTCTCGATGACCTGGGAGGAGTACCAGGCGCTGGGTCAGGACGTCCGGGGGGAGTACATCGATGGAACGCTGGTTGTGATCCCGCCGCCCGACAAGTTCCATCAGCGGGCGGCCCGCAGGCTCGCCAACCAGCTGGAGGAAGCCTGCCGCGAGCGGGCCGAAGTGCAGGTGCAATGCGGGTGGAAGCCGGCCGCCGACGAGTTCGTCCCCGACATCATGGTGGTGCCGCCCAACGAGCAGGTGGCTAGCTTCACCGGGACCCCGTACCTCCTCGTCGAGATTCTCTCCTCCAACCGGTCGGACGATCTCGTCCGCAAGGCCAGCAAGTACGCCCTCCTCGGCGCGCCCCGCTACTGGATCCTCGATCCGCGGGACATGACGCTCATCGCCTTCGAGCTTCGCCACGTCGCCTACCAGGAGGTCTCCCGGGTGACCGGTGGAGCCACCGCGAACCTCGACTTCGGTGTCGGGGTCGTAGAGGTGTGTCCCTCGGCTCTCTTCGGGTGATGCGGAGTCAGAAGGCTCGGGTCGCCGTGGCATGGCCGTGAGGGCCGCGGGGAAGAACTCCTCGACGGGGACAGAACCGGCGAACACGCCGAGGAACCGATCGGTCGCTTCCGGGCTGCGACGGGCGTGCTCGAGAGCGTGGGCCAGTTCCTCCGGCGACTCGAGGGCCGCCAACCGGGCGGTCAGGTCGTAGGCGGGGAGAACCGCCTGGTTTGCGGCGCTGCTCGTAGCCGGCGACCGCTTCCTCCAAAAGCTGGTTTCCGACGGCGGCACACCGACTATGTCGCCCATCACACTCACGGGCAGTTTGAAGGCGAGCCCGGCCATGACGTGTACCAGACGCCGTCGCGGCCGCTGCGATGGACGGGAGCCGCCGCCCGCAGTGACTGATACAACGGATAAGGGTCGGGATGACCGCCGTCCCCGGCGAAGAGCTGTCGGAGGAGATCGTCGGCCGAAATGGTGGTCGCCAGGGTCACCGGCCGATGATCGGTCGCCGACCCTGCGGCGGGCTTACTGCCTCCTTGCGGGGGTCAGTAAGGAGGACTTTCTCTAGCTCGGGGCGGCGATGTGGAACGACGCCTTGAAGTGGTCGTAGCCGCGGGGCGGGTTCGCCGTATCGAGGCTCTGGAGCTCATAGATCCGGTCGGCGGCCAACACGAGCAGGCCCTTGTCGTACCTCCCGCCCTCGACGGCGATGACGAACTCGGCGGCCGGGAAGCCCTGGAACGTGGTCAGCGACGAGTTGAGGATGTGGCCTCCGGTGCCGGCCGCCGCGCCGTTGACCGCCATATTGAGATCGAAGTGGCCGGGGGGACGGTCGATGGCGCCGGCGCTGAAGCCCCCGTCGCCGACCTCACTCGTGTAAAGCACCATCGACACGCCGTCCAGACTCTTGATCGCCTGGGTCGTGCGGGCCGGGAGTGTCGGGAAATTGGCCCGGAACTGGAGGTCCGAGGCGAAGAACTCCTTGTCCCCGGAACCTGACACGTACTTCTGCAGCCGCGCTTCGGCGCTGCTCGTGCCGGAGAGGACCGTCCCAACGCCGGCGAAACCGACCAGGGCCGCCACCACGCCCAGGATCAGGGGCAGCGCCCGGCGCCCCGAGCCGCTCCGGCCGATCACCGGGGGCGGCGGGGGAGGAGGCGGCCCGGCGAATCCGGGCTGCGGCCGGAAGCCGGGCTGGGGCGCGAACGCGGGCTGGGGCCCGGCCCCAGCGGGATCCGGGGCGGGGAGCGGGGCGCCGACGTGGTCGTCGCACGTCCCCCGGCCGGCGGGGATCGCCCGCCGGCATACCGGGCAGGAGTCAGCGAACCGTGTCCCGCAGCTGCGGCAAGCGGGCAGCCAGGTCGACTGCGGTTTGCCACACATCGGGCAGAACGAGGGTGCCGAGAAGCGTTCCATATCCTCGGGTCATCGACCGGCGCCCGGCCTCTGCTGAACCCTCGCGAGGCGGCACGCCCCCAGGGGCCGCCCAACCGCCGGTTGCGCCCCGATTCGTGCTTCGCCGGGCGGAGCGCGGCGATGTGGGCCGGGTGTCCGAGGGGGGCGGCGCCCCATGGGCGGGTCGTGCGGTTCTACGATCCGGGCATGGAGGACTGGGTGCCGTGTGTCTCGCCCGAAGGTCGGTTTCTGCTGGAAAGGCCCGGGTGGTGGGAGGTCGAAAAGGAGCAGGGGGCGCTCGTCCTGCTGGCGCCGGATACCGGGGCGGGATTCCGGGCCCAGGTGGTCCTGGCTCGCGAGCCGGGGATTCTCGACGTCGCATTGGAGCAGGTGACCGGGGACCGGCTCGACCAGCTGAGCGGGGCGCTCGACGACTTCCAGCTCATCGACCAGGCGCCGGCCGTCCTGTCGTCGCAGCCGGCCCAGCGGGTGCTCATCGCCTGTCGGGAGCACTCGCTCAGCGTCACGATCGAGCAGTGGTGGGCGATCACCCCGAGTGGCGTCCTGTCCGTCTCGGCCGTGGCGCCGACGATGGAGTACGACGCCTTCGCCGATGTCTTCGCCCATGTGGCCGCCACCCTGCAGGTGACCGAGCGTGACTGACCCGAGATGAGTGAGATCGTGGTCGACGCCGAGGCGGGCACGCTCCAGGTGAGCCGGTCGCTCCTCCTGGCCCTGGGGAACTTCTCGGGTGGGGCCACCGGGCGGGGCGATCCTCCATCGGGGGCGTCGGTCAAGGCCTTGCGCTCCGCCGGGATGCTCGGGCCCACCGGCCTCCACGACATGCTGGTGCCGATCGCCGCCGCCGTGGCCGATCCGCTCGTGCGCATCACGTTCGATCACCTCGGCCCGGGTCCGGTGTCGGAGAGCCCGGGTTGGATCACCCCGGACGTGACGGTCCTGGCCGTGCCCGGGGAGGACGGGCTCGACGAGATCCTCTCCTTCGGCACCTCGTTCCTGGTCGCCCGCCTCGCCCACCTCGTCGAGCTCGGCCCCCGGCCCGACGCCGCCCTGCTGCCCGGGCTGCTGAAGGCGGATCC
>JAUZEY010000220.1 GCA_030838785.1 Actinomycetota bacterium
GCGCCCGTCCTCCTGGTCGAGGACGACGCCGCGACCCGGGCGATGGTGCGCCGCATGCTGGAGCGGGAGGGCCTGCCCATCGCCGAGGCGGTGAACGGGCGGGACGGGCTCGACCAGGTGGCGCAACGGATTCCGTCACTGGTGCTGCTCGACCTGCTCATGCCGGGGCTCGACGGGTTCGGCTTCCTGGCCGAGCTCCAGTCCCGGCCCGAGTGGCGCTCGATCCCGGTGGTGGTGGTCACGGCCAAGGACCTCTCAGCCGAGGACCGGGCCCGGCTGTCGGGACGGGTGGCCGAGGTGCTCCCCAAGGGGGCCCTGACCCGGGAGCAGCTCCTGGCCGAGGTGCGGAAGCGGACGGGCGGAGAGGCGCCGGCTGCTCAGGCCCCGGCGTGAGGATCACCGGGAACCTTTCCCAGTCAGGGGACATCGGAGCCTCGGTACCGGTGTGTCGGTGAGTTGACGATGCGGGTGTCGCCGGTGATCACGACGGTGTGCGGCCCGGGGCCTACGTTCGCCGTGACCGTCAGATGCGGAGATGGGCGGCAGTCGGTCGGCTGTCGGCCCCGCCTCGCCGGTTCGAAAGCAAGCAAGGAAGGGGGAACATCCGTGCGCGGTAGACGTAACCTTCTGATCCTCACGCTCGTGCTCCTGTCCGCTCCAGCCACGACAACGGTTCCGGCCCGAGCAGCCGGCGCCACCCAGTGCACCTTCGAGACCGACGTGGTGGCCGCACCGGGGGTGAGCACGTCGTCGAGTTCGGGGTCGGTCAACTCGGAAAAGGACGGCACGTTCGCCTGCGACGGACCGGTCAACGGTAAGCAGCCGGCTGGCCCGGGCACCTCCAACTTCGCCGGCCGTTACGGCACCAAGGACGGCGACACCTGCCAGGGCGGGGGCGAGGGCGACGGCGTCTTCACGCTCGCCATCCCCACCTCGGACGGCGTCGAGCACATCAAGAACACCGAGACGTTCGCCTACGGCGCCTTCAAGGCCGGCTCGGCGTTCTCCGGCACATTCCAGGGCGACCGCATGTCAGGCACCTTCGAGGCCCAGCCGATCGATGGCGACTGCGCCTCGAAGCCGGTGACGAAGTTCCGTGTGAAGGGCAAGGGCACCCTCAGCTGATCGGCGGCGGGGCAGCGGTTCACCGATCCGGGGGTCGCTGCCCCGCCCCGATCGCCGTCCCTCAGCCGAGCAGCGCGACGGCTTGCCGCTCGACGTTGGTGAGGCCGAGGTCTCGGGCGGCGCTCCGGCCTGTTGTGGTCGCCCATCGCCAGCCCGCACAGCCTGGGGAACAGGGCCCGGCGCGATCGCAGGGATCAGGTCAGGGGGGTGAGGATCACCACCGGGATGAGGCGGTCGGTCTTGCGCTGGTAGCCCTCGTAGCCCTTGTAGGCGGCGACGACCTTGGGCCACAACGTCTTCTTCTCCTCCGGGGTGGCCACCGACGCCCGCACCGGGATGGTGTCGGCGCCGACCTGGATGGAGGCCTCCGGGTTGGCCTGCAGGTTCTTGAACCATTGCGGGTCACGGTCGTCGCCGCCGTAGGAAGCGACGGCCAGGTAGCGGTCGCCGTCAGACATGCAGTTGAGCGGCGTCGTGCGGGGCTCGCCGCTCTTCCGGCCGGTGGTGGTCAGCAGCATCATCGTCGTCTTGCCGACCTGGCCGCCGATCTTCCCGCCCGTCCGCCGGTAGACCTCCTTGTGGAGCAGCGCCATGGCCCGGGCCATCGTGTCCTTCAGCTTGGTGCGGTCGACGGGCAGGTTCATCGCTGCGCCTCCAGGGCTTGCTCGGCGAGGCGGCGGGCGATGACCCGGAGGCACAGGGTCTCGTCGGCGCCCTCGAAGATCGACAGTACGCGGGCGTCGACAAAGTAGCGGGAGACGGGGAACTCCTCGGCGTAGCCCATTCCGCCGTGGATCTGGAGCGCTTCGCGGGTCACCCACTCGGCCATCCGGCAGACGTAGGCCTTGACCATCGACGCCTCGAGCGCCCCTTCGCCCTTGGCCATGAGCCGGGCCACGGTGTAGGCGAACTGGCGGCCGCCCTGGATGACGGCGGCCATCCGGGCGATCTTGGCCTTCGTCAGCTGGTACTCGAAGATCGACTTGTCGAAGACCCGCCGTTCCTTGGCGTAGTCGAGGGCCGCTTCGTAGGCCGCCTGCATGAGGCCGACGGCCCGGGCCGCCGTCTGCAGCCGCCCGTTCTCGAAGCCCTCCATCTGGTAGTAGAACCCTTTGCCCAGACCGCTCTCGCCGCCGATGAGGTTGGCGGCGGGAACGAACCAGTCCTCGAACGACACCTCGTAGGAGTGCATGCCCCGGTAGCCGATGGTGTCGATGGCCCGGCCCTCCATCCTGCCGCCTCCTCCACCACCACCGGCGCCGTCGGGATTGTCGGTCTGGCTGAACTCGAAGTGGTGGCCGGGCGCCTCGGGCTTCTCCACGATGAACAGCGACAGGCCCTTGTGGCCCTTGCTGCGGTCGGGATCGGTGCGGGCCAGGAGCATGAGCGTGTTGGCCCGTCCGGCGAAGGTCGCCCACGTCTTGACGCCGTTGATCTTCCAGCCGCCGTCCACGGGAGTCGCCATCGTCTTGACGTTGGCGACGTCGGAGCCGTAGTCGGGTTCGGTCACCATCACGCCGACCATCGCCTCGCCGGCGGCGATCTTGGGCAGCCACACCTTCTTCTGCTCCTCGGTGCCGCCCCGCACCAGCGCCCGGGTGAGGATC
>JAUZEY010000227.1 GCA_030838785.1 Actinomycetota bacterium
CCGCCCGTCCGCCCCGAGATCCGCCGGACGGGCGACGACCTCTACCTGCTCTACACCGGCGGCACGACCGGCATGCCGAAGGGCGTCATGTGGCGCCACACCGACATCCTGGCCGCCGGACTGGGCAATCTCGACGACGCCGTCACCGCCGAGGAGGAGGCCGAACGGGCCCGGGCGGGCCGCGACCGTCACCTCCCGGCCTGCCCGCTGATGCACGGCGCCGCCCAGTGGGTGACCCTGGCCACCCTCTACGCCGGCGGGGCGGTGATCCTCTCCCCCGACACCCGGCTCGACGCCGGGCGCCTCGCCGAGCTCATGGCCGCCGAACGGGCCACGGTGGTGACGATCATCGGCGACGCCGTCGGCCGGCCGCTGGCCGACGCCCTCGCCGCCCGGCCCGACCTCGACGTGACGGCGGTGCGGGTGGTCATGAACAGCGGCGCCACCGTCTCGCCGGGGGTGAAGGACGAGCTCATGGCCCGCCTGCCGGGCGCTTTCGTCTACGACACCTTCGGATCGTCGGAGTCGGGCACGGTCGGGAAGTCGGCCAGCGGCGCCGGCAACACCCCGGCCCAGGGCCGCTTCGCCCCCCGGGAGGACACCCTCGTGCTCGACGACGACCTGCGGCCGGTGGCGCCGGGCTCGGGCGTGGTGGGCCGCCTGGCCCGCTCCGGGGCGGTGGCGCTCGGGTACTACAACGACCCGGCCAAGACGGCCGCCACCTTCCCGGTGATCGACGGCGTCCGCTACATCGTGACCGGCGACCACGCCGTGGTGGAGGCCGACGGCACCGTGCAGATCCTCGGCCGGGGCTCGGCCTGCATCAACACCGGGGGCGAGAAGGTCTACCCCGACGAGGTCGAGGGAGCGCTGAAGTCGCATCCGGAGGTGGCCGACGCCATGGTCGTGGGCGTGCCCGACGGGCGCTTCGGGGAGCGGGTCGTGGCCCTCGTCGTCCTGCGCAACCGGGGGACACCCCCGAGCCCCCCGGGCGGCGGAACCATCCCGCCTGATCTCGACGACCACGTCCGGAGCCTCGTGGCCGGCTACAAGGTTCCCCGGCAGCTGTTCCCGGTCGAGGCGGTCGAGCGCTTCCCGTCGGGGAAGCCCGACTACGGCTGGGCCCGGGACCGGGCCCTCGACCTGGCCGGCCGGCCCGGCGACGCCGCCAGCCGAACCAGCACCTCGTCCCACAGCCCGGCGTAGGCGGCGACGGAGGGGCTGCGGCGGTCGAAGGCGGCCACCGGCGCCTGGTGGGCGCCCATCTGCTCGACGGCGATGGCCGACGGCACGGCGGACCGCAGAATGTCGGGGTGGGCCAGGCACAGGTCCTCGATGAGCTCCCGGTGCAGCTTCTTGCGGCGGTCGGCCATCGAGAAGAACGGCAGCACCAGGGGCGAGCGGACGGACTTCCCGGCCGCGGCCCGGCGGGCGAGGAAGCCGTTGAGCTGGTCGAGGGCCCGGAGCGAGAGCGTCGTGGGGATGATCGGCACCAGCAGGGCGTCGGCGGCGTTGAAGACGTTCTCCGACAGGCGGGAGATGCTCGGCGGGCAGTCGAGGAAGACGTGGTCGTAGCGCTTCGTCAGCGGCCGCACCACCCGCTCCAGGCTTCGCCCCGGATCCTTGGCCGCGTCGAGCACGACGTCGAGGTTGCGGAAGGAGAAGTCGGACGGGATGAGGTCGAGGCCGGGGAAGTCGGTGGGAGTGACGGCATCGCGGCCGTCGACCTTCCCCTGCACCAGCGACTTCCCGCCGCGGCGCACCTTGGGGGCGGCCCGGAAGTAGTAGCTGGCCGCCCCCTGCGGGTCGAGGTCGAAGACGAGCACCCGGCCGCCCTCGGCCTGGCCGGTGACCGCCGCCCGATGGGCCAGGTTGACGACGGTCGCCGTCTTGCCGACGCCGCCCTTCACGTTGTAGGTCGCCAGGACGGCCATGGACCCGAACTCTACGAGGTTGCGCCGACTCGACCTCAGGCCAGCGCGAACATGATCGCCGTCCCGGTCGAGTGGAACTGGACCAGCATGGTCAGCGGCCCCGTCCCCGAGGCGTCGGGCACCATGAACGTGACCGGGCCCCGCAGGCCGAACCCGGGCGGAACCGTGTCCTGCATGCCCCGCTGGGCGTAGGTGTTGGCCGCGGTGCGCTTCGAGGTGGTCGAGAACGACTGGTTCATGGGGTCTTTGATCTTGGGGTCGAAGTCATCGGCGAGGTGGTTCTGCTTCGACATGTTGAACAGCGTCACGTCGAGCACGACCAGGTGGAACCCGGCGTCGGGGGCGTCGTACTTGGCGTCCTCCGGCGGGGCGGGGTTGGTGACGCCGTTGACGACGAGGACGCCCCAGTCGCCGATACGGGCCGCTTCACCCTTGGAGTAGGTCTTGTTGGGGTCGCTGTCACCCACCGACGGGACGGCCGGCGGGGTGCCGCCGGCCACGAGGGGCAGCACGTAGGCCGCCTCCTTCTCGGGGTCCGGCATGAAGACGAGCCGGAGGCCGGGCCCCTGGGCCCCGTCAGGAAGCTGGAACACGACCAGCCCCCGCTTGCCGGTACCGGCGGCCAGCTGGCCTTTGGGCGTCTCGGGCTGGACGCCCGACGACACCCGGTTGAAGACCCGGTTGTCGTTGTCGACGGCGAACATGTCGGCGAAGAACTCGGCCACGGCGGCGCCGGTGTTCTTCACCTCGGTGTCGACGGTCACGAGCACCGTGCCGGCGGCGGGCTTGTCGAAGTTGTTGGTCGGGACGTAGGGCACGGTGACGCCGTGGAACACGACCTGGAAGCTCCCGGTGGTGATGGGGGCCTCGAGCGCCGCGTCCTTCGGGGTCTGGTCGGGCTTCGGCACCGTCGACGACGTCGTGGACGACGGCGCCGTGCGGGCCGAGGACGACGAGGAGGCGGCCTTGGTGGAACCGCCGCCACCGCAGGCCTGCAGGGCCGGCGGGGCGACAAGGAGTCCGAGAACGAGGGCGGCACGGCGGAGACGGACGGATCCCATTGCTGGGTACCCCCTCTCACCCGGCCTGCGGGGCCCGGCCGGGAAACTCGGAACGCTAGCAACAAACGTCTCGCCCTGCTCCGGAGCCACTTCCGACGCGACGGTCGGTCTGACTGGTGGCCGGTAGGGTGCGGGAGGTGAACCGACTCGCCGGTGAGACCAGCCCGTATCTGCGCCAGCACAAGGAAAATCCGGTCGACTGGTATCCCTGGGGCGACGAGGCGTTCGCCCGGGCCAGAGCCGAGGACAAGCCGATCATGCTGTCGGTCGGGTACTCGGCCTGCCACTGGTGCCATGTGATGGCCCACGAGTCGTTCGAGGACCCGGAGACGGCCGAGGTCATGAACCGGCTGTTCGTGAACGTGAAGGTCGACCGGGAGGAGCGCCCCGACGTCGACTCGGTCTACATGACGGCGGTGCAGTCGATGACCGGCCGGGGCGGCTGGCCGATGACGGTGTTCCTCACCCCCGAGGGGCAGCCGTTCTACGGCGGCACCTACTTCCCGAAGGACGACCGGCACGGCCTGCCGGGCTTCACCAAGCTGCTGGAGGCGATCGACGAGGCCTGGCGGGAGCGGCGCGACGAGCTACTCGGCCAGGCCGGGAAGCTGGCCGCGGCGCTGGCCCGCAGCGGCGAGCTGCCCGGCGCCGGCGAGGAGTCGGGGCTCGGCGTCGAGGTGCTGGACCGGGGCGCGGCCCAGCTGACCGTGCAGTACGACGGCCGCTTCGGCGGCTTCGGTGGCGCCCCGAAGTTCCCCCAGGCGATGAGCCTCGACCACCTCCTGCGCCACCACGTCCGGACGGGCAGCATCCGGTCGCTCGACATCGCCCTGGCCACGCTCGACGCCATGGCCGCCGGCGGGATGTACGACCAGGTCGGCGGCGGGTTCCACCGCTACTCCGTCGACGCCCAGTGGCTCGTGCCGCACTTCGAGAAGATGCTCTACGACCAGGCAACGCTGGTCCGGGTCTACCTGCACGCCTGGCTCGTAGCCCGAGAAGACCGGCACCGGCGGATCGTGGAGGAGACCGTCGACTACGTGCTGCGCGATCTGCGCCATCCGGCGGGCGGGTTCTACTCCGCCGAGGACGCCGACAGCGAGGGCGAGGAGGGCCTCTTCTACGTCTGGTCGCTCGACGAGCTGGTCGAGGTCGTGACCGGCGCCGGCCTCACGGACGCCGAAGCCCGGGAGGTGGCCGCCTGGTGGGGCGCCACCGATCCCGGCAACTTCGAGGGCCGCAACATCCTCCACGTGGCCGGGTTCTCCCTCGACGCCGACGCCGACGGCGGGCCGGGTCGGGGGGCGGCCCCGCCCGCCGGGCTGGAGCAGGCCCGGGCCGCGCTCTTCGCCCACCGGGAGAAGCGGGTGCGGCCCGGGCTCGACGACAAGGTCCTCACCGGGTGGAACGGGATGTTCCTCCAGAGCCTGGCCGAGGCGGCCGCCGCCCTCGGCCGGTCGGACTGGATGGACGCCGCCCGGGCCAATGCCCGCTTCCTCCTCGACGAGCTGCGCCGGACTGGCGGTAGCGGCCGCCTATTGCGCTCCTGGCAGGCGGACGCTCCGGCCGGCGACGACGGACGACGGGCCCGCCACCTCGGCTACGCCGAGGACTACGCCGCCCTGCTCGGAGCCCTCGTCACGCTGGCCGAGGTCGACGACGTCGCCTGGCTGGCCCCGGCCGGCGAGATCGCCACCGGCCTGTGCGATCTGTTCGGCGACCGCGGCGGGTTCTACACGACCGGCACCGACGCCGAGTCGCTCATCACCCGCCCCCGCGACGTGTTCGACAACGCCACCCCGTCGGCCAACTCCCTGGCCGCCAACGGCCTGCTCCGCCTGGCCGCGCTGACCGGCGAGAGCCGCTGGCAGGAAGCCGGTGAGATGGCGGTACGGGCCGTCGGCCCGACCATGGGCGAGCACCCGACCGCCTTCGCCGAACTGCTCGGCGCCCTGGAGCGGGCCGTCCGGTCGCCCCTGGAAGTGGCGGTGGTGGGCGACCCCGCCGACGCCGCCACCTTCGCGCTGACGTCCGAGGTCCGCCGGCGCTTCCTCCCGGCCGGGGTCTCGGTGTCCGCCCCGCCCGGGACGGGCGCCGACCTGACCCCCCTCCTCGCCGACCGCCCCCTGGTCGACGGCCGCCCGACGGCCTACGTCTGCCAACATTTCGCCTGCCGCCAGCCCGTGACCGACCCCGCCGACCTGGCCACCCAGATCGACGCCGCCCTCCGCTCCTGACGCCCCAACCGGCGTTCGTCTACCCGGGATAGAGCGGAAAACGAACGCCGGAACGGCCCACGGCCGCGGCCCCGCCCAACCGGCGTTCGTCTTCCCGGGATAGAGCGGAAAACGAACGCCGGTTCGTGGTGGTGGGATCAGGCGGGCGGGTCGGGGACCTCGACGGGGAGCGAGGGCTGGTCCGGCGGGGCGGCGAGGCTGTCCGACGCGGCCACGGCGGACGGGGTGCGGGCCCGGAAACGCCACAGAGCCAGGCCGGTCAGGGCGGCGAGGAGCACGCCGAGACCGTGGCCGTCGGAGGAGCCGGGCGGCGGCGAGAACGGCAATGAGCCGGCGGGCCGGAGGGGGGCCGAGCGGGAGGCCCGACCGGCGGCGGG
This sequence comes from Actinomycetota bacterium, assembly GCA_030838785.1. Classification (GTDB taxonomy): domain Bacteria; phylum Actinomycetota; class Acidimicrobiia; order IMCC26256; family BP-133; genus BP-133. The sequence goes on from JAUZEY010000227.1 coordinate 5,610, forward strand.
GACGCGGTCGGTGGCGATCAGGGCCTGGAACGTCCCGCCGGGCGGCGCATCGAGCGCGCCGGCGGCGGGCAGGCCGGCACCGAGCAGGCCCGTCGGGCCGAGCAGACCGGAGATCGTGGGCGGGCCGGCGTCGGGGCCCGGGACGACGGGGGCGGCGGGGTCGATGACCACCGGGTTGACGGTGAGGGCGGCGGTGCGGCCGGGGCCGGCGTCGGCGGCGAGCGTCAGCGAGTAAGGGCCGGGCCGGGTGGCGGCGGGGAGGGTGAGGCGCACTTCATCGGTGCCGGCCAGCCGGGGGGCGAGCACCGGGGCGGGGGCGCCGCCGGGGGGCGAGGCGGTGGCCGAGACGTAGCCCGGCAGGTTCGACCGGAAGCGGACCACGACGGGTTGGCCGAGCAGGGGGGCGGCGGGATCGATCCCGAGGACCGTCAGGCCGGGCGGGCCGGCCTGGTCCCGGGGCGGCAGCAGCTGCAGGCCCTTGGCCGCCGGCACGACCCGCCACGACCCGGTGGCGAAGGGCACGACGACCTTGCCGGCCGAATCGAGCACCCGGAAGGGCCCCGACGCCGAGACGACCGCATCGGCCGCTCCTGGCGCCGGACGGGCAGCGGCCGGGGCCGGCTTGGCCTTCTCGGCGCCCCCCGACGTGCCACCTCCCCCCGATGGCGTGGCCGGCCGGCTGGCGGCAGCCGAGGAGGGGGCGGGCTTGGCGGGGGCGGGGGGCGGCGCGGGGGGAGGGGCGGGGGGCGCGCCGGTGTCGACCGCCACCCGGACACGGGCCGGCAGCTTGGGGGCGGGCACCGTGGTGGGCGAGATCCCGCCGTAGTAGGCGGCCAGGATCGCCCCGGCCTTCATTCCTCGGAGCGCCTTCCCATAAGCCCCCCACTGGCTCATCCCGATGCCGTGGCCGTAGCCCCGGCCGTCGAGGGTGGCGACCCGTCCGGCGTCGTCGCCCCGCATGGTGAACAGGATGGAGGGCACGGTGCTCGACCGGTCGGAGGGCGGGGGGACGGCGCCCCCGACCTTGGCCCGGAACTCGGTGTGGGGCACGGTCAGGTGGCCGCCGGCTCCGTCGGTCCCCGTCCAGTCGACCTCGACGTCGCCGGCGCCGCCCCGCACGGCACGGACCGTCCCGGGCACGGCCAGCGCCCGGCCCAGGTCGTCGTAGGAGACCGACAGCCCCCAGCGGGAGAGCGGGCAGCGGGAGTCGTCGGGGTCGTCGACGGCCTTCAGGTACGGCTTTGCGCCGCTCACGCTGCGGCCGCCGTTGCAGGCCGAGTACTTGGCCAGGATCGGCGCTCCGCCCGACAGGAGGACCTGACCGGCGGTGTCGCCCACCGCCGCCGCCCAGCTGGCGCCGTTGGGCGCCCGTTCCTTGGCCACCCCGCTGTACACCTGGCAGCTGTCGGTGGCGCAGATCTGGGCGCCGAGGGCGGCGGCGTCGCCGGCCGGCGGGCTGGCCAACGTCCACAGCAGATAGGTCCGGGCGGCGATCGCCTGGGCCCGCAGCGCCTCGGCCGGCCAGCTCGACGGGACCTCGGATATGCCCTTCAGGTAGTCGTCGAGGCCGACCTCGTTGACGGCGCCGACGCCGGGCCCGTTCCGCCGCAGCTCCAGCACCCCCCGGTACTCGCCGACACCGTCGAGCGCCACCGTTCGCCCGGCCGCCGACGGTGAGCCGGGCGCAGCCGGCAGCGGCTCGATGCGGGCGACGTCGGTGACCAGGGCCGGGACCTTGGGCGGGCTCGTCGGCTTCTTCGTGCCGGGGCCCTTGGCCTGGGCGGCGGGAGCCGACACAGCCAGCCCGCCGGCGACGAGCGCGGCAAGGAGGCGAAGGCCCGGTCGCATAGCCCGTTACCCTGACACAGAAGTCACTCTGGCCACAAGAGCACCAAGAGTGGTCGGGTACGCGCCAAACGTGGTCAACCGGCCCGAAGCGGCCGGTCCAGACGGCGGCTAACGACCGTTCTTGGCCAGGACGGCGGCCAGGGACTCGGCGGGAGCCCAGCCGAAGGCGATGAGGGTGTCGCCCTTGGTGGGGTCGACCGGCGCCAGCAGCTCTTCGACCTCGGGCTCCGGATCGCCGGGAAGGTCGATGTCGAGCTTCGGAGCCGGTGTCCCGTCGCCCGCCGACCGGAAAGCCCGGTCGTCGTAGCGGGCGTCGCAGCCGAAGCGCTTGGCCAGGCGACGACCCCAGGCCCGGTCCTCCCCACTGGCCCGGTAACCGGGGCGGGGCACGGGCTCCTGGAGGCCCCCGAAGAGCCGGTACAGCGACGGGTAGGCGATACGGCCGGCGACCAGCACGTCCTCGTCAGGGAACGAGATGGCGGCTCGCCGGTACAGCTCGGTGGTCATCGCCTCGAGCAGGGAGCCGGCCTCACCATTGGCGTCGGTGGCGCCGAGGCCCCACAGCACGCAGGGCGTGCCGCCGATCCGTTCGAGGGAACCGAACAGAAAGCCGTGGACCTCGTCGTCGCGGACGACCATGGTCACGCGGCTGAAGCGCTCGACCTGGTCATCGATGGTGGTCTCGGGGAGGGGGCTCCCAGCCTTGCGGAGAACCTGCGACAGTTCGTCCAACTCAGCCGGCTTGAGGGAAGCCGAATCGCGGATATCGACGTCCATGGCCCGTCATTCTGTCGCGGCAAACGCCCTCCATGAAAGTCGTAGAGACAATCAGAAGACGGCGTCGGCTCCCAAAAGCACCCTGAGCTCGGCGTGGAGGGCATTTCCGCCGTCCACGCAGAAGCCCGCTCCGAGGCGCAAAACGGTTGTTCGGCGCCCGTCCTCCACGTGGAGCATGACCCCCGAGTCGCCCGGGCGGGCCTCGAGGATCCGCTTGATCTCGGCCACCAGGGTCTCGGTCAGCCGGGAGGCGGGGATCCGCAGCCGGACGGGCGGACCCTCCCCGATCACCAGCTCCGGCCGCTTGACCTCCATGGCGATGAACTTCGCCTGGTCGTCACGGCGGTCGATGCGGCCCTTCACCGCCACGACACTGTCTTCCTCGAGGAGGTGGCCGAAGTCGGCCATCGTCCGGGGGAACACGAAGACCTCCATGGCCGCCTCGAGATCCTCGAGCACGAAGGTGGCCATGAGGTCGCCCCGCTTGGTGTAGCGGCGGTTGAGGGCCGTCACCACGCCGCCGAGCGTCGTCGGGGCGCCGTCGTTCAGCTCCTTGGCCTCGGTCAGCGTCGACTCGATGTGCTTGGCCAGCGCCGCCTGCGCCCCCATCAGCGGGTGGTCGGACACATAGAGGCCCAACATCTCCTTCTCGTACGCCAGGCGCTGCATCTTGTCGAACTCGGCGTCGGGGATGTCGACCCGGTCGATCTCGGTCGGCCCCCCGCCGGTGGTCGCCTCGCCGAAGAGGCTCATGATCCCGGCCTCGGCCTCCCGGCGGCGGGCCATGGCGTTGTCGGCGATGCGCTCGAACACCATGAGCAGGCCCTTGCGGGGGTGGCCGAGGGAGTCGAAAGAACCGGCCTTGATCAGCGACTCCAGGGCCCGCTTGTTGAGCACCGTGGGGTTGACGCGGTTGCAGAAGTCGAAGAAGGAGGTGAAGGGCCCGCCCGCCTCCCGCTCGGCGACGATGTGGGCCACCAGGCCCTCGCCGACGTTGCGGATGGCCGACATGCCGAAGGGGATCGATCCGTCCTTCCCGACGAAGTCGCTCTCGGCCACGTTCACGTCGGGCACGAGGACGGGGATGCCCAGCACCCGGCACTCGTTCAGGTAGACGGCCGTCTTGTCCTTGTCGTCCTTCACGCTGGTGAGGAGGGCGGCCAGGTACTCCACCGGGTGGTGGGCCTTCAGGTAGGCCGTCTGGTAGGAGACGAAGCCGTAGCCGAAGGAGTGGCTCTTGTTGAACGAGTAGTCGGCGAAGGGCTCGATGACGTCGAACATCTGCTCGCCGAAGGCGGCGCCGTAGCCCTGGGCCTCGCAGCCGGCCACGAACTTCGACCGCTCCATGGCGATGAGCTCGCGGTTCTTCTTGCCGGTGGCCTTACGGAGGTTGTCGGCCTCGGCCAGCGAGTAGCCGGCCATCTGCTGGGCCACCTGCATCATCTGTTCCTGGTAGATCATCAGCCCGTAGGTCGGGGCGAGGATCTCCTCCAGGTCGGCGTGGTAGTAGACGACCGGCTTCCGGCCGTTCTTCCTGTCGGCGTAGTCGGTGTGCATGTTGGCGCCCATGGGCCCGGGCCGGTACAGCGCCACGAGGGCGGCGATGTCCTCGAAGCTGGTCGGCGCCAGCGCCCGCATGAGGGACCGCATCGGGCCCCCCTCGAGCTGGAACACCCCGATCGAGAGGCCCTTCCGGAGCATCTCGAAGGTGGGCTCGTCGTCGAGGGGGACGTTGTCGATGTCGAGCACGAGCCCGTTGAAGGCCTCGATGAGCTCCAGGGTCCGGTCGATGACCGACAGGTTCCGCAGGCCCAGGAAGTCCATCTTGAG
>JAUZEY010000294.1 GCA_030838785.1 Actinomycetota bacterium
CCGCCCGGGTGGCCGACACCCGCCGCCGCCTCCTCGACATCGAGGAGTCCGAGCGCCTGGCGGTGATGTTCCGGCTCCTCGGCGACCGCAGCCGGGTGCGGATCCTCTTCGCCCTGGCCGCGGCGGGGGAGCTGTGCGTCTGCGACCTGGCGGCGGCCGTCGACGTGGCCGAGACCGCCGTGAGCCAGGCGCTGCGGCTGCTGCGCACCGCCGGCGTCGTCCGCTCCCGGCGGGACGGGCGCACCGTCTGGTACCGGCTCGACGACGAGCACGTCCGCCTGCTGCTCGACCTGTCCCGCACCCACCTGTCCCACGGGTCATGACCGCCTCCCTCGACGATCAGTCCCACGACCACACCGGCGGGGGGTCCTGCGGGGACCGGGAGCCGGCGCCGGTGACGGTCCGCCTGGCGCCGGGGGAGCGCGCCGCGGCCGTCGCCCGGGCCCGGCGGCTCAACACGTTCTCCCTGACCTGGAACCTGGGCGAGATGGTGGTGGCCCTCGTCGCCGGGATCGCCGCCGGGTCCGTCAGCCTCGTGGGGTTCGGGATGGACTCCGGCATCGAGGTCTCGGCCGCCCTGATCCTGGCCTGGCGCCTGCACCAGGAGCTGCGCGGCGGCTGCATGGTCGGCTACGACCGCACCGCCACCCGGCTGATCGCCGCCGCCTTCGTGGCGCTGGCCGCCTACGTGTGGGTCGGCGCCATCGGCGACCTGGCCGGCCGAGCCCGGCCCGACGCCAGCATCCCCGGTCTGGTGCTGGCGGTGGCGTCGGTCATCCTGATGCCCCGCCTGGCCCGGGCCAAGCGGGCCCTGGCTCCCGCGCTGGGCTCGCAGGCCGTCTCGGCCGACGCCCAGCAGACGAGCCTGTGTGCCGTGCTGTCCGGCGTCCTCATCGTCGGTGTCGGCCTCAATACCGTCTTCGGCTGGTGGTGGGCCGACCCGGTGGCGGCCCTGGTGATCGGCGCCCTGGCGCTGGAGGCCGGACGCCGGGTGTGGCGGGCGGAGTCCCTGGCCGACACCTGCTGCGGATAGCCGTCCCGCCGCCGATGGCGGACTCTATAGGGTGCGGCGATGCCCCGACGTCGCGCTCCGTCCGCCGGCCCGTCCGCCGCCGATCTCACCGCCGCCGATCTCACTGCCGCCGTGGCCGCGGCCACCGAGGAGCTGGCCCGGCGCGACCCGGTCCTGGCCCGTCTCGTGGTGGCCGCCGGGCCCTGCGAGCTCGACGCCCGGCGGGGCCTGTCGCACTTCGGGTCGCTGTGTCGCAGCATCACGTTCCAGCAGCTCGCCGGCCGGGCGGCGGCCACGATCTTCGGCCGTTTCGTCGACGTTGCCACCGGCGGGGGAGAGGCCACCGACCTGACCCCGGAAGGGGTCCTGGCCTGCTCCGAGGAGGCGCTGCGGGCGGCGGGGCTGTCGGCGGCCAAGACGCGCTCCATCCGGGCGCTGGCCGAGCGGACGGCCAGCGGAGAACTGCCCCTCGACGACGTCCAGGACATCGGCGACGAGGAGCTGATCGAGCGCCTGTCGGCCGTGCCCGGCATCGGCCGGTGGACGGCCGAGATGTTCCTCATCTTCCAGCTCGGCCGCCTCGACGTCTGGCCGGTGGGCGACCTCGGGGTCCGGAAGGGCTACGCCACCGCCTGGGGCCTCCCGCAGATGCCGACCCCCAAAGAGCTCACCGCCTACGGCGAGACCTTCCGTCCCTACCGTTCGGTGGCCGCCTGGTACTGCTGGCGAGCCGTCGACACCGTCGTCCCGGACTCGTCGGCTGCTCCCGCGGCGCCGAAACCGCCCGCGAGGCCGGCGGCGAAGAAGCCGGCGGCGAACAAGCCGGCGGCGGAACGGTCCTAGGCTTCCGGCGATGCGCATCCCGGTCCGCCGGATCGACCGCACGCTGCCGCTCCCGGCGGCCCAGCACGCGGGCGACGCCGGCCACGACCTCCGGGCCCGGGAGGCCGTCGTCCTCCCCCCGGCCGGCGGGCGGGCGGCCGTCCCCACGGGCATTGCGGTCGCGATCCCGCCGGGATGGGCCGGACTCGTCCTGCCGCGGTCGGGCCTCGCTCTCCGCCACGGGGTGACCTGCCTGAACGCCCCGGGCCTGATCGACGCCGGCTACCGGGACGAGATCCGCGTGATCCTCGTCAACCACGACCCCACCGAGGCCTTCAAGGTCGAGGTCGGCGACCGCATCGCCCAGCTCGTCATCCAGGAGGTCGCGGCCGTCGAATGGGACGAGGTCGAAGATCTCGGACAAACGGCCCGGGGCCAAGGAGGATTCGGCTCCACCGGCCGCCAATAACCCTCCCGACGTACCCCGGGCCAGCCCGGTTTTGATATGGTTTACGGGTCACGCGGACGTGGCTCAGCTGGTAGAGCACAACCTTGCCAAGGTTGGGGTCGCCGGTTCGAATCCGGTCGTCCGCTCGTGAGAAGCAGCAGGTCAGAGCACTAAAGGGGCCCCGGTAAAACCGGGGCCCCTTTTCGTTGCGCGTCAATTTGCGCGTCAAGTCACTCTCCGCGGCGCCTACCATGTCGTCATTGGGGATGGATTGCGGCGTTAAGGCAGGCAGATGGCGTCCAAGTACGAGCGGCCTCCGGGCAGCGGGAAGTGGGTGCTCCGGGTCTACGTCGGGATGGACCGCGGGAAGCGGGTCTACGACTACCGGAGCTTCAAGGGCGGAGCCCGGGACGCGGAGCGGGCCGCCCGTGCGTTCCAGCACGAGGTCGACGCCCGAGCCGTCCCGGCCGTCGCCGCGGGGACGGTCGGGGAGGTGCTCGAGCAGTTCTACGCCAAGCACGCCTGGAAGACGCCCGGCGCGAAGAACAAGGCCAGGGAGGACCTCGACCGGTACCTCATCCCCGACCTTGGGTCGATCCGCAAGACGAAGATCACCGAGAAGCACGTCGAGGAGCTCTACGAGGGGCTGCAGCTCGAGGGCCCCAAGTGCCGGTCGAAGTCGGGCAAGCCTCTCGCCGACGCCACGGTCGACCGCCTGCACACCACCCTGCTCGCGGGATTCAACTGGGCGGTGAAGCGGAAGATGATCTCGTGGAACCCGGCCGCCCATGTTGAGGTCGCCTTCGAGACGGCGCCCGCGATCCTCGTCCCCGAGCCTGAGGAGGTCCACGCCATCCTGGCCGCCGCCACCGGCGAGTTCGGGACGTTCGTTCGTATCGCCGCCGCCACCGGCCGGCGCCGCCAGGACGTCCTCGGGTTGCGCCTCGGCGACGTGAAGGCCCACGAGCCCGCCCTCGTGTTCGACGAACGGGTCAATATCGCCAAGGTCGGCACGGGGTTGGCACTGACCCCCAACCAGGCCCGGCTCCTCGCCCTCGTGGCCGACGAGCCCGTGACCAGTGACGACGGCCGGGCGGCCACGCTCCTCAAGGAACGGTCGGGTCACCAGACCACCATCGCCGTGACCCGCGCCCTGGCCGACCTGGAGAAGCGGGGGTTCATCGAGCGTCAGCGGAATGACACCCGGACCTTCCTGATCGCTATCACTCCGGCCGGGGTGGAGGCGCTCG
>JAUZEY010000306.1 GCA_030838785.1 Actinomycetota bacterium
AACCCGGGTTTCCGAGACTTCAAGGAGGCGCAAAATGCGCTTAGCTTTTCGCAGGAGCGTGTTCTTACCCGTCGGCCTGTTGATGGCCGGCACGCTCCTCACCTCCGATCTCATGGCCACGCCGGCCCATGCCTTCGTCCGGCACCCCGCCTACGGTCGCTCGATCGACCGTGAGGCCCTCGCCCGGACCCGGGCCGCCCGCCAGCAACGGGCCTCCCGCTCCGGCACACGCTCCCGTATCGCTCCCGCTCCGGCGCCCGCGCCGGCGCCCGTCCTCGCCGCCGCGGGCGGCGGCGACGACATCGTCTGGCAGCGCCTTCGCAACTGTGAAGCGGGCGGGCGCTACCAGGCCAACAGCGGGAACGGCTACTACGGCGCCTACCAGATGTCCGCCGGTACCTGGCGCAGCCTCGGCTACGGCGGCCTCCCCCACCAGGCACCCCCCGAGGTGCAGGACGAGGCGGCCCGCAAGCTCAGGGCGAGGAGCGGTTGGGGCCAGTGGCCCGCCTGCTCCCGCCGTATCGGCGCCCGATAAGGGCGAGCTTTCCCGGAGTGTCTTGGGCGGCCCGGCCGATTGGCCGGGCCGCTTCGCGTCGAAGGCCGTCAGGAGTCGGCCGGGCCGGTGAAGGTGGGGCGGCGCTTCTCCCGCAGGGAGGCCACGCCCTCCCTCACGTCGGGGCCGCCGAAGCCGAGGGTCTCGTACGCCGCGGAGACGTCGAAGATCGGGCCGGCCGTCCGCAGCCAGCCGTTGAGGGCGTACTTCGTCCACCGCACGGCACTGGGCGACAGCGACGCCAGCTTCCGGGCCACCGCCAGGGCCCGCTCCTGGAGCTCCTCGTCGGGCACGCAGAGGGCGACGAGCCCGATGCGCTCGGCCTCCTCGCCGCTGACGGGTTCACAGGTCAGCAAGTGGTACTTGGCCTTGGCCATCCCGCACAGCAGCGGCCAGATCATGACGCCGTGGTCACCGGCCGCCACACCGAGGCGGGTGTGGCCGTCGACGATGCGGGTCGACGGGGTGGCGATCGACACGTCGGCCAGCAGGCCAACGGCCAGGCCCGCCCCCACCGCCGGCCCCGCCATGGCCGAGACGATCGGCTTGGAGCAGTTGACGACGCCGTAGACGATGTCGCGGGCCTCCCGCATCGTCTGGATGCGGGCTTCGAAGTCGACCGCCATCTCCTCGATCATGGAGAAGTCGCCGCCGGAGGAAAAGGCGCCGTCGGCGCCGGTGACGATCACCACCGACACATCGGGGTCATGGTCGATGTCGCCCCAGACCCGGGCCAGTTCCTGGTGCTGGGCGGCGCTCACGGCGTTGAGCCGGCCCGGCGTGTTGAAGACGATCCGGAGGATTCCGGGCTCGGGGAACTCGAAATCCAGGCTCGTGTAGTCGCGGTAGCTCATGGCGTTCGTCTCCTGTCGGACCGCTCCGAGGAGGGCGGCAAAGATGAGGGCGATCACCACTACCAGGAATGCCGGCCGTTATCGCCCCGGGGGCCTGGTCCGGGTCGGTGGACAGGCCAGAACCGGGGCAGCCGTCCTGACGAACTGTCGTAAACACCGCGGCACGGGACAATTGGGACAGAGCGCGTTGAGCGGGGTTTTCACCTTTTTCGGGAGGGTATGCCCGACGCCGTCACACAATGTGATGTTAGGAACGCGAAAGGTGGAATCATGCGTAGACAAGCACTTCGCATCGCAGTTCCCGCATGCGCCGCCGCTCTGGGGATGGCACCGGTGGCTGCCCGGGCGGACGTTGTTCCCGCACCTCCCGGCCATGCCTCCGGCGTCGCCGCCCAGGTCGGCTCGCTGCTCGACATCTCGAAGACCGACGCCACCGCCGATCGGGGGGCGCCGTCGGCCCAGGCCTCGGTCGTGCGCCTCGGCGGTGCGCCCGTCCTCAACCTCGGTGGTTCGCAGAAGGGTGACGGGGAGACGGGCGGGTCGCTGCTCGACACCGGGGCCAGCCTTCCGGCCCGGGTCCAGGTCGCGCCTTGGCGCGCCGCCGTCGACGGCACGCAATCCCCGACCCACCACGCCCGCAGCTCCGCCGCCGTCGCCCGGGCGGAACTGCCGAAGGTCGTCAGCGCCGGTGTCCTCACGTCGGATTCCGATGCTTCCTACACGGACGAGAGGAGCACGGGCACGGCCGTGACCGATGGCGTCCAGCTCGGTGTGCTCGACGCCATCCGGGTCGTCCTGCTCCACTCCGAGGTGGCCTCCGAAGGTAAGGGACACTCGTACCTCGTCGGGCTGAACGGCACGGAGATCGGCACCAACGACCAGCTCGGTGCGAGCCCGCTGTGCGCACTGAACGCGCCGAGCCTGCTGTCGCTGTCGTGTCTGACCGCCTCGGGGGGCAACGGCGCGACGGGCGGGGCGAGCAACGCCGCGGCTCAGGTTGCGCAGGTCACCCCGGCCGTCGCCGGTCTCGGCGCCCTGAACCCGGTGGCTGCCTTCACCGCTTCTGCCGCCTCGGGGACGGGCCAGGCTCCGGCCGTGACCGCCCCCGCGCCTGTGGTGGCGGCCGAAACGAGCCGGGCGGCCATTGCGCCCGCCGCGGCGGCACCCTCCATTCTGTCGCAGGCAGTCGGCGCGCTGCCCCGCACCGGCACGAGCGCGGCGGCGACCGCCGCCGGCGCCCTCGGCATGGCACTGCTCGGCTTCGGGCTGCGCCGCCTGGGCCGCCGCACCGCCCGCGTCTGACCAACCGCTCTTCATCCAACCCGTTGGCACATCCGGCGCCAGCGCGAACGACGGGACCCGGGGGTCGCTCCCCGGGTCCCGTCTACTTCCAGGGCGGGTTGTACTCCCAGTGCCAGGGCTCCTGGTCGTAGGGGTAGAACCCGAACGCGTCGGCGTGGGCGACGAGCCAATGCCAGGCGGGGGTCTGGCGCATGGCGTCGACGTACTCGCTCTCGATGGGGTCGCCGAGGTGGCAGTCGACGGCCCGGCCGCTCTGGTGGGCGCTGGTGCCGGGGCGGGCCACCCACAGGCAGGCGATCTCGGGATCGCCGTACTTCGCCAGGGCGCCGTCCCACAGCCAGGCCTGCTCCTCCACCGATCGGTAGCCGGAGACGGGGAGGAGCAGCGGGGCGGCGTGACCGTCGGCCCGGGCGGCGATGGTCAGTGCCGCCCAGGCTTCGGCCGCCAGGCGGTGGAGCGGCACCGGACGCTCGAAGCCGTCGATGACGACGATGTCCTCTGGTTCCGGCGGCCTCTTGTCCTCGACCCGGCCCCCGCCTGGGCGCTCGACGGGGACGGCCACGAACGGCACCTCGCCCACCTAGTCGAACCCCGCCCGCTGAACCGGCGTTCGTCTACCGGATATATGCGGAAATCGAACGCCGGAAAGCGGCGACGGCGGCGTCACCGCCAACTGGCGTTCGTCTACCGGAATACAGCGGAAATCGAACGCCGGTTGGGCGGAAGGGCGCCGGCGGGGTGGGGGGCCGGTCATGACGGCGAGGAGAGGTCGGCCGGCGCCCAGAACCCCGGCAGGGGCCGGTCGAGGCCGCCGGCGGCGTAGGCGGCGAGGCGCTCCCGCCCGGCGGCCGAGGCCATGGCCACGACGTCGAACACGCCAGCCGGGCCAACGGCGCGAAGGGCCGAGTCGCCGGGCGAGTTGGGAGTGGGCAGGTGCGAGGTGAGCAGGACCAGCGGCGCGGTGCCGGCGGCCCGGAGCACCGAGGCGCGGCCCAGGGCCCGCCATAGGACGTCGGCCCGGGCGAGGCCGCCCCGGACCGTCGTGAAACCGCCGGTGACGTCGAACCACCACTCCCGGCCGTCCGCCGCCGTGGCGATCACATCGACCGCCGTGCCGACCGCGGGTAGCACCCGGTTGCGATGGGTCACGGCGAAGCCGGCGTCGCCCAGCAGGTGCTCGGCCACGGCGGCGGCCGCCCGGCCCTCACCCTGCGCCCGGCCCCATCGCTCGTCGTCGGGGACGCCGGCGCCGGCGGCGACGTCGCGGGCCCGCAGCTGGGCCTGCTCCTCCTCGACGCGGGCCCGGGCCGTGGCGACGTAGTCGGGATCGATGTCGTAGCCGCAGTAGCGCCGGCCGGCCCGCGCCGCGGCCACCGCCGCCGAGCCGGAGCCGAGGAACGGGTCGAGGACGAGGTCGCCGGCGTAGGTGTACAGCTCGATGAGCCGCAGCGGCAGCTCCACCGGGAACGGCGCCGGGTGACCGACGCGGCGGGCGCTCTCGGCCGGGATCCGCCACAGGTCGAGCGTTGAGTCGAGGAACTCGTCGTTGGTCAGGGTGCTGCGGTGGGGCAGGCTCTCGGCCCGGCGCCGGGCGGCCGGCCGGGCGCGGTCGAAGCGGCCCTTGGAGGCGATCACCACCCGCTCGGTCACGTCACGCAGGACGGGGTTGGCCGGCGACCGGAACGACCCCCAGGCGCAGTTGCCCGACGCCCCCTCGGCCTTCACCCAGATCACCTCGCCCCGCAACAGCAGGCCGAGGTCGTCCTGGAGGATACGGATCACGTCCGCCGACAGGCTGCGGTACGGCTTGCGGCCCAGGTTGGCGACGTTGACGGCGATGCGGCCGCCGGGCTCCAGCACCCGGCGGCACTCGGCGAAGACGTCGCGCAGCATTCCCAGGTACTCCAGATAGCTGGCCGGCACCGCCCCCTGCCCCAGCGCCGTCTCGTACTCCTTGCCGGCGAAATACGGCGGGGAGGTGACCACCAGCGCCACACAGCCGTCGGGAAGGTCGAGGGCCCGGGCGTCGGCGCAGCGCAACGGGTCGCCGATGTCGACGGCGCCGGCCAGCCGGTCGTCGCCGCTCAGCTCCGGGGCCCGGAACCGGGCGTAGAACTCGGAGGCGTCGTGGTTCTCCCGCCGGCTGACACCGAACCGGCTCGTGGCCGTACCCCGCCCTCCCGGTATCGCCATTGCCCCCGAAATTACACGGCTGTCGTGCCCGGCGGCGGTTCCGCCCGTCCTCGGGCCAGAATCGGCTCCGTGGCGGTGGGGATCGGGGTCGACGTGTCGGTGCGACGGGGTCTCGACCTCGTGGTGCTCGACGGCCGGTACCGCCTCGTCGAGGCGCCGCTGGCCCGCCAAACGCCGGACGACCTGGAGGCGGTGCTGCGGCGGCTCCGGCCGGACGTCGTGGCCATCGACTCGCCGCCCGCCTGGGGCATCCGGGGAACGAGCCGGGGGGCGGAGCGGGAGCTGATCGCGCTGGGCCTGCCGTGCTTCCGCACGCCGTCCGACCCGGCCCTGCGGGACCACCCCTTCTACGGCTGGATGTTCGCCGGGCACGCCGCCTTCGCCGCCGCCACCCGGGCCGGCTACCCCTGCTTCACCGGGGGCCCGGACGGGCGGGGGCGGGCGCTCGAGGTCTTCCCCCACGGCGCCGCCGTGGCCCTGAGCGGCGTCCGTCCCCCGGCCGGGACGGCCCGGAGCCTGGCGGCCAAGCGCCGGTGGCGGACGGCCGTGCTGGCCGCCGCCGGCGTCGACGTGTCGCCGCTGGGGACCCTCGACGCCGTCGACGCCGCCCTGGCCGCGCTGGTGGCCGTCGTCGTGGCCGTCGACGGGCCGTGGTTCTCGCTCGGCGAACCCGACGAGGGCTGCGTCGTCCTCCCCGGGGTGCGACCGGCGCGTCCTTATCCCCGGAACGATCGGGGCTGATCCCCGGCCGTCAGAGCCAGAGGGCGGGGCGGGGACGGCTCGCGTTGCGGGCCCGCTGGAGACCGCAGAGGATCGTGGCGATCATCCCGGCGGCGGCGAGGTCGAGGAGCATGCGGACGGGGTCGTGGCGAGGGCCGTGGTGCCCGGTCGCCGCACCGGCCAGCGACAGCTCCGCCGGCTGGTCCCCGGCGGCGACGGCCTCGGGGGTCAGGGCGTCGGTGATGGAGTTCCAGTCGGGAATCAACAAGTCGGCGCCGACCTCGCCCTGGCCGTCCTTCGTCTTGTGGTCCTTGGTGACCTTGCCGCTCTGACGCCGGGGCCGCGAGGGGTTGTTGAGGATCTGGTCGATCGTGGCCGGCAGGGCCGTGGGGTAGGCCGAGGTCGCCGGGGCGGTCAGCTTGCCGGTGGACGAGGCCGGACCGCCCCCCGCCACCATCACTTTCGCGGGGGCGGTGGTGGCCGTGGTCGCCGGCGCTCCGGGCTTCGATCCCGAACCCGACCCGGAGCCGGAGCCGGACCCGGACCCGTTCGAGCCCGACGGGGAGGGCGGCGGATCGGGCAGCTTCGGCACCACCATGAGGGCGTTCGCCGCCGGGCGCTCGAAGTGCCCGGGAGCCAGCTCGCGGCCGCCGGTCGGCGCGGGGGCTCCGGAGGTGGGGTCGTCGGTCGGGAGGTTCTGCACGTCGCCGGAGGCCACGAAGGTGGCCGACCCGCCGTCGAAGCCGAAGCCGTCGGTGGCGCCGAGACCGGTGAGCAGGTCGGCGGCCTCGGCCAGGCTCATGCCTGAGGCGCCGTCGTGGCCGGTGTCGACCGTCACCAGCACGACCTCGCCGGCCGGGTTCCAGCCGACCAGGGAGCGGGCGTGGCGGGCGTCGGTGAAGTCGTCGCCGGCGTCGGGGAAGGCCGGGTGCCCGCCCCGCAGGACGGTGGGGTTGCCGCCCACACTCTCCACCACGTCGACGGCGGTGCGGATGCGAAGCTGGATGGTGCGGCTGATGCGGCCGGCGGCGGCCAGGTCGGCGAGCTCGTGGAGGGTGGCCGACGCCGACCCGCTGGCAGCCAGGACGGCTCCGTCGGCCGGGATGGGACCGGCGTCGCTGCGGACGTCGACGATGTCCAGCGGCGAGGTGGCTCCGATCGTGCCGACGCCCCCGGCGCCCCGCACGATCAGCTCGGTGTCGGCGCCGTCGGGCGTCGTGCCGCCCCAGGCCGACGTGTAGAGGATTACGTCGCCCGGGTGGGGGTCGACGTTGACGCCGCCGATGGCGACCGTGCGGCCGTCGCTGGCCGTGACGGACCCGGACCAGTCGAGCGGGCCGGCCTGGAGGCGCCCGTCCGGGGTGACGATCAGCTGGGCCCGGCCGGGCAGGGGCGAGCGGAGCATGCGGCCGCCGGAGACGACGCCGCCCACCGGTTCGCCGGCCGCGGCGTCGTGGAAGTCGGCGTTGATCCCGGCGAAGCATCCGACCCGCCGGCACATCTCGCTCGGAAGCTCTCCGGCGGCGCCCTGGCGGGCCACGGCGTCATGGCTGCTGACGGCCACGACGCGGGCGGCCCCGGGCGCGACACGGGCCACGTGGACCGACTGGGGCGGGTCAGCCAGCGACAGCGCCTCGTGGTCCACGCCCGGCGTCAGTTGCGTGCTGCTCTGCGTCTGGTAGCCGGCCGGCACGGAACCCTGGGCGCCGAATGCCGTCGCCACGAAGAGAGCGGCGATGGCAGGCAGGAGGATCCGGCGGGAGGGACGCACGAAGCTTGGGATTCGGGGTCTTCGCGGGCCCTCCTGTGGCTGTACGGCCCGCGCTCAGCCGGCGGGCGCTAGCTCTGCCCGGATCGTGCCTCCTAAGCCGGAACGACCCCGGCACCGTCAGCCCGCGGTCAGGGTTGTGCTATCAGGGCTGTGCCATCAGGGTTGTGAGGGCAGGGCGGCCA
>JAUZEY010000325.1 GCA_030838785.1 Actinomycetota bacterium
GGGGCCCGGGCGGACTCGGGCCCCCCGGCGGGCGTGGCGGCGCCGGACGACGGCGCGACACCGGTGACGGCCGACGCTCCGGCGGGCCCGGAGCCGGCCGACGACGACGTCGGTCCGGCCGCCGACGGGGCGCCGGCACCCTGCCCCGTCCGCCCGCCCGGGGTTGCGTCGGAACGCAGCACGGCCACGGTGCCGCCGACCGCGGCCACCGCCACGACGGCGACCAGCGCCCGGAACCGCCGTCGCGCTCCGCCTCGGGAAGAAGTGATCAAAGGTGCCATGGCGGGCGGAACCTTCTGCGCCGGGCCAGGCGGTCCCTGCCGATTCCGGCCCAACGCCCGGACCGGGCTAAGCGGACAACACGTCGATGAGACGTTCCTCCAGCACGCCCAGCCACCAGTAGACGGCGAAGGGCGCGGTGTCCGGATCGTCGGGATCGAGCCCCGACAGGTCGAGGTCATCCGTCACTTCGAGCCGGGTGCCGAGCGCCAGGCGGGCATCGTTGAGCACCGCCAGCCAGTCCAGCGCCTGCTCCTCGGAGAGGGTCAGCTCGAACCGGTTGCGACGCAGCTCGGCCCCGGCCAGGGTGCCCTCCACGGTGGCCAGGGCCCGGCGGCGGCCGTCGAGCAGATCGCCGTGGACGAGTCGCTGCCAGTCGGACTCGGCGTTCTCCTCGGTCGGGTCGAGGTAGGCCCGGGGGAAGAGGCGCTCGAGCACCGGGTCGGCGGCCTCCGGCTCCCCCTCGTCGGCGCTCAGCAGCGTGGTCAGTTCCTCACAGAGCCGGGTGAGGACGGCGGCCTCCCCGGCCTCGAGGACGACGTCGAACCCGTCGGAGCGGTTGGGGCGGAAGGGGGCTCGAGCCATAGGCCGGGTGAACCCGCCTAGTCGCGTTCCATCGTGGCCCACAGGCCGTGGGCGTGGAGACGGGCGACGTCGGTCTCAGCCTGTTCCCGGTTGCCGGACGAGACGGCCGCCTTGCCCTTGTGGTGCACGTCGAGCATGAGCTTGGTGGCCTTCTCCTTCGGATAGCCGAACAGCTTCTGAAACACGTAGACGACGTAGGACATGAGGTTGACGGGGTCGTTCCACACCACCACCACCCACGGCCTCGACGTCTCGACGGTCTCGTCGACATCGGGCTCGACGACGGTCGGGGTCTCGAGCACGCCTTTCACCCGTCACCGACCACCCGGAGCTGCTCGCCGATGCGGCCCAGCATGCCGTTGACGAAGCGGCCGGAGTCGTCGGTCGAGTACCGCTTGGCCAGGTCGACCGCCTCGCTGATGGCCACCCCGAGCGGAATGTCGGGCCGCCACCCGAGCTCGAACACAGCTATCCGCAGCAGGTTGCGGTCGATGACCGGCATGCGGTCGATCGACCACCGGTCGGCGAACTTCGTGATGATGGCGTCGATCTCGTCGCGGTGGTCCTCCACGCCGCGGGCCAGGTCGACGGCGTAGGCGGCCGGAGCCACCGGGAGCTCGAAGAGCAGATCGTCGAGGACGGTGCCCCGGACGTCGAGCTCGTAGCACAGGGAGAGGGCCCGCTCCCGGGCGTCCCTGCGTGTCCTCACCATGCCGCCCGCAGCTGCTGCGGTCAGACCCGCGTCAGGTATTCGCCGGTCCGGGTGTCGACCTTGACGCGGTCGCCCGTCTCGACGAACAGCGGAACCTGGACGACGGCGCCGGTCTCGAGCGTGGCCGGCTTCTTGGCCCCCGAGACGCGGTCGCCCTGGACACCGGGATCGGTCTGGGTCACCTCGAGCTCGACCGACGCCGGCAGCTCCACACCCACGACCTCTCCCTGGTACGTCGGGAGAATGACGGTGTCGCCCTCCTTCAGGTACTTCACGGCGTCACCGAGCGCGGTCTCCGGCACGGCGGCCTGCTCGTAGGACTCGTTGTCCATGAAGGTGAACCCGTCGCCGTCGCGGTACAGGTACTGCATCTCCCGCTTGTCGATGATGGCCAGCGTGAGCTTCTCGTCGGCCCGGTAGGTGCGCTCGAAGACTGCGCCCGTCCGGTAGTTGCGGAGCTTGGTCCGTACGAAGGCGCCGCCCTTGCCGGGCTTCACGTGCTGGAACTCGATCACGGTCATCAGACCCTCGGGCAGGTTGAGGGCCATCCCGTTCTTCAAGTCGTTCGTGGAGATGCTCAAAGGACCAGATCCTTGGGGGAGGCGGTCAGGATGTCACTCCCGTCCGGAGTCACGACCAGTGTGTCCTCGATGCGGACTCCACCGATGCCCGTGAGGTACACACCCGGCTCCACGGTGACGACGTAGCCGGCGGCCAAGGTACCACGGCCTGTCGCCGACACTCTCGGGTCCTCGTGGATCTCCAGGCCCACGCCGTGGCCGGTCCCGTGGAGGAACGCGTCGGCCCAGCCGGCCTCGGCGATGACGTCGCGGCAGGCCTTGTCGACCGCCGACGCCTCGACGCCCTGGCGCACGGCGTCGCGCCCGGCCTTCTGGCTCTCGAGGACCACGTCGTACATCCGCCGGGCCTCCGGGCCCGGATCGCCGACGGAGACGGTGCGGGTCATGTCGGAGCAGTACCCATCGACGATGCAGCCGAAATCCAGCACCAGCAGCTCGCCGCGCTCGATTCTGCGGTCGGACGGGCGGGCGTGGGGCTTGGCGCCGTTGGGGCCGGCGGCCACGATCGGCTCGAAGCTCATGCCGCTGGCCCCCAACCGGCGCATCTCGAACTCCAGCTCGAGGCCGAACTCGAGCTCGGTGGGCCGGTCGGCCAGGCGGCCGGCGACGTTGGCGAAGGCGGTGTCGGCGATGCCGCAGGCGGCCCGGATGCGGGCCACCTCGCCCGCGTCCTTGACCCGGCGGAGCCCTTCGATCAGACCTTCGGTAGGGACGAGCTCGGCGGAGGGGAACCACTCCGTGGCGAAGCCCCGCTGCTGCGACCAGGTCACGCCGTGGGCCTCGAGGCCGACCCGGCCGTAGCCCGTGGCCTGCGCCGCGTCGTGGACGATCCGCTTCTGCTCCGTCCCCGAGATCTCGATCCTCGCCTCGACGCCGGCGGCGGCCAGCTGGTCGGCCGACTGGTCCTTGTAGCGGCCGTCGGTGACGAACAGCACCTCGTCGGGGCCGACAAGGAGCAGAGCGGCCGACCCGGTGAAGCCGGTCAGGTAACGGATGTTGACCAGCCGGGTGACGAAGTGGGCGTCGATGCCGGCTCCAGGGGCTTCACCAGCCTCCCCCGAACCAAACAGCGCCCGGAGGCGGTCGATGCGCTCGGCGACATCGAGGCCCGGCAGTTCGACTGTGGTCATTGTGAGTCCTCCAGAAGGGCGAGCGCGGCCTGGACAGCCAGGCGATAGCCGGTACCACCGAAGCCGGCGATGGTTCCGGTGGCCACCGGGGCGATCACCGAGGTGTGCCGCCACGATTCGCGGGCGGCGGGGTTGGAGAGGTGCACTTCGACGACCACCCCATCGTAGGCGGCGAGGGCGTCGGCCAGGGCGTGGGCGTAATGGGTGAAGGCGCCCGGATTGAAGACGATGGCGGCGGCCCGGCCCCGGGCGCCGTGGATGGCGTCGATGAGGGCGCCCTCGGAGTTCGACTGGAGATGGTCCACCTCGTAGCCGGCGGCGGCCGCCGCCTCCCGGGCGGTCGCCACGTGATCGTCGAGCGTCGCCTTGCCGTAGACGTCGGGTTCCCGCTCCCCGAGCAGGTTGAGGTTCGGCCCCGACAGCACGAGGATCAGCTTGGACGGCATCGCCCCATGGTTCCACAGGGGGGTCCTAGGACCCCCGGTCGTCGCGTTCGGCGGCGGTGACGCCGAAGCCGACGATGATGGCCGGCAGCAGCAGGGCGGAGCCGAGGATCAGGCTGCCGACGACGAGGACGACGACGAGTCCGGAGAGGCCGATCACGAGACCGCCGGCGAAGGCGACGACGGCCAGCCCGAAGAACGACCAGCCGGCCCGCCGGGCGATGGCGGCGAGATGGGCGACCTGCTCTCTCCGCTGCCGGATGGGATCGACGTTCACGGCACGGTGTTCATAGCGCGGCGGGCCGCTGCCACTCCTTGCCCAGCAGGTGGTGGTCGAGCCAGGCGAACACCGTCTCGTACCAGACCCGGGCGTGCTGCGGCTTGCCGATCCAGTGGTTCTCGTCGGGGAAGTAGAGGAACTTGGCCTCCACGTCGTGGCGCAGGAGGTCGACCCACAGCCGGAGTCCCTCGCCGACGGGGACGCGGTGATCGCGCTCACCGTGGATGACCAGCATCGGAGTGGTGATCTTCTCCACCGACCGGTGGGGCGAGTGCTCCTCGTAACGGGAGCGTTCGCGATACGGGTCGCCGAACTCCCGCTCCCACCAGGCGGCGTGGTCGGTCGTGCCGTGGAACTGGTCGAGGGCCCAGAGGCTGGCGTGGGTCACGAGGCAGCGGAACCGGTCGGTGTGCCCGGCCACCCAGTTGGCCATGTAGCCGCCGAACGAGCCGCCCATGGCGGCGGTGCGGGTGGCGTCGATGTCGGGGCGGGCCACGGCGGTGTCGGTGGCGGCCATGAGGTCGGTGAACGGCTCGTCGCCCCACCGGCCCCGGCCCCGCTCGACGAACGCCTGGCCGTAGCCCGTCGACAGCGCGGGGTCGGGCAGGAGCACGGCGTAGCCCCGTTCGACCAGGAGCCAGGGGCACCACCGCCAGTGCCAGGTGCTGTTCCACGACCCGAGCGGCCCGCCGTGGATCCACACCACGAGCGGCGCCGGGTCGGCGGCCGAGGCGCCGGCCGGCAGCGCCAGCCAGCAGTGGACCGGTGTGCCGTCGGCGGCCGACGCCGTCAGCTCCTCCAACCGGCCCGGGACCGCCAGTCCGGGGGGCACCCCCGGGCCCCCGGGCAGGGGGACGCCGGGCGTCGGGATCGGGCGGGGTTCCTGGTCGGCGGCGGTGGCGGCGAGGACGACGGCCTGCGGCGGTGACGCGGTCGTGCTCCGCAGGGCGTAGACGACGGTGCCGTCGGGGGACGGGCAGAGGTCGGAGAAGGCGCCGGCGGCCGACAGGCGGGTGACCGCGCCGGAGGCGACGTCGACCCGGAAGGCCGGGGCCCGGCCGCCCTCGTCGGCGACGAAGTAGACGGCGGAGGAGTCGGCCGCCCATTCCGCCGCCTGCGGCCACAGGTCGAGATCGGGGGTGAGGTCGCGCCCCTCGCCGGTGGCGAGGTCGACGAGCCACAGGGTGAGCGTGGCGGCGTGATCGGGGTCGCCGATGGTCTCGAGGACGCAGACGGCCGAGCGTCCGTCGGGCGAGCAGCGGACGCCCCAGTAGCCGACGTCGCCGGCGCCGAGGGTGCGCCGGTCGCCGGTGGCGGCGTCGATCGCCACCAGGTTGGTGGCCAGGTCGGAGACGCCGGCGCGGGTGTTCCAGCCGGCGACGACCGTCGTCCCGTCGGGGGTGACGTCGAAGCTGACCTCGTCGAGGTGCTGGCCGGTGCCGTCGACGACGAGTTCCAGCTCGGCGACGCCGGCCGGGAGCTCGCCAGCAGGGAGTTCACCAGCGTCGGCGGCGGGGGGCGTCAGGCGGTACAGGCGCCGATCGCGAGGGCCGATGTAGTGGTCCCAGAACCGGATGGGGTACGACTCGAAGAGCTGGGCGGTGACGCCGGCCTCCTTCCGGGCCTTGTGCTTCTCGGCGTCCTCCTCCAGGGTGGCGGTGCCCGGGTAGGCGCCCACGCCGACGATGACCGTCCCCCGGCGGCGGGCCACGGCCACGCCGTCGACCCCGGCCGGCGGGTCGGCCAGCAGCCGGGCCTCGCCGCCCCCGGCGGGAAGGAGCCACAGCGCCGCCCGGTCGTCGCGCTCGTCGCCCTTCTTGGCCTCGGGGTCGGGCCGGGCCGAGGTGAAGACAACCGAGCCGTCCGGCAGGAAGGTGGCGCCGGTCTCGCCCTTGGCCGACCGGGTCAGACGCCGGGGCGGGGCCTCGCCGGCCGGGTCGAGCTGCCACAGGGCGGAGGCGAACTTCGTGCCGTCGGGCGCCACGGTGGCGACGGACGTGACGAGCCGGGACCCGTCCGGCGAGAGCGCCAGCCCCGAGACCCGGGGCAGGGCCAGGAACGTGTCGAGATCGAAAGCGGTCACGGCGGGGGACGGTAGTAGAAGCCGGCGCCGGCTCAGAGCGGAACCGGCGTTCTTTTCGGACGGACGGGTGTCCGAAATGAACGCTGGTATCCACGTGCCCGCCGGCTCGGACGAACCGGCGTTCTATTCCGACGGACGGGTGTCCGAAATGAACGCCGGAATGCCGTCAGGTGGCGACGCCGACGGCGGCCAGGGCGCGTTCGACGGCGGCGGCGGGCGGGTCGTCGACCCGTTCCAGGGGGCCGCCGCCGGGGGCGGGAAGGACGAAGGTCAGGCCGCCGGCGGCCTTCTTGTCCCGGCGCATGAGGGTGACGAGGTCGGCGGCGGCGACGCCGTCGGGGGCGGCGGTGGGCAGGCCGAAGCGGGCCAGCATCCGCCGGGTGGCATCCGGCGCCTCGGGCGGGAGGCGGTCGAGGGCGGCGGCCAGCTCGGCGGCGAACACGAGGCCGACCGCCACCGCCTCGCCGTGGAGGAGGCCGTACCGGCCGACGGTCTCGAGGGCGTGGGCCAGGGTGTGGCCGTAGTTGAGCGTGGCCCGCAGACCGGTCCGCTCGTGCTCGTCGGCCGACACCACCGCCGCCTTGATAGCGGCCGAACGGGCCACCACGTCGGCGAGCACGGCGGGGTCGCGGGCGAGAAGGGCGGCGGCGGCCGCCTCGTCGGCCAGGGTGGCGCCCAGCTCGGCGTCGCCCATGAAGGCGTACTTCGCCACCTCGCCCAGGCCGGCGCGGTACTCCCGCTCCGGGAGGGTGTCCAGGGTGGCCACGTC
>JAUZEY010000334.1 GCA_030838785.1 Actinomycetota bacterium
TCCGGCCGCCCGGCCGTGTCGTACTACCTGATGGCGCTCCTCGTCGCCGCCGGGGTGGTCTGGTTCGCCACCAACCTCCGGCGTTCCCGGATCGGACGGGCGCTGGCCGCCGGGCGCGACTCCGACACCGCCACCCGGGCCCTCGGGATCGACCCCGCCCACTACCGCCTCGTGGCCCTGGCCTTCGCCGCCGTCGTCGCCGCCCTCGGGGGGATCGTGGGCGCCTACGGCGAGCACCCGCTCGACCCGACCCGCTTCGCCATCTTCCTGTCGATCCAGTACTTCCTCTACACCGTCGTCGGCGGGGCCCGCTCGCTGGCCGGCTCGGCGGTGGTGGTGTTCGCCTTCGAGGTCGCCCCGGCACTGCATCGGGGCACACCGCCCACCGGGCCCGGCAGCGTCATGGTGCTGGGCGCCCTGGCCGCCCTGACGATGGTCCTGGCCCCCGGCGGCCTGGCCGGCCTGGTCGCCCGGGCGGCCGGCCGGGTGGCGCCGCCGCCCACCCCGGTCCCCGTCCTGGCCGGCGCCTCGGTCGCCTCCGGTTTCACCGGCGTCCGCCGCGACGCCGACCCCTTCCCCGGCGGGGCGACGGCCGGTGGCCTCCATCCGTCAGTTAACCCTTCCGGCGACGATCCCTACGCGGTCGACGACCCCTTCGCCGACGGTCCCATGCCCCGCGACCCGTTCGACGACGATCCGTTCCCTGACGAGGGAGACGGCCATGGCGGCAACGGCCATGGCGGCAACGGCCACGGCGGCGGCAATGGCTGAGCGCCGCCCCGGCGACACCAGCCGGCTCCAGGAGGTCATCCGCCGCCTCCAGGAAGCGCGGACCAGGGCTCCCCGGGGCAGCGACGCCACCCTCCCCGGCCCGGTGGCCGACAGCGGGGCGCCGGGCGGCGACGGCGGCACGGCCACCGACCGTCCCGAGTCCGGCGAGATGTTCTGGCGTCCTTTCAACCCGAAGTCGCTGGAACGGACCCGGCCGTTCCGGGCCGCCCCGCCGTCACGGGACGAGTTCGAGTCGCACCTCTCCCAGTTCCTCGGGGCCCGGGCCCGGCGGACGGGCCCGCTGTTCCGGGCCCAGGGCGTCACCGTGCGCTACGGCGCCGTCGCCGCCTGCACCGATATCGACGTCGAGCTCAACGACGGCGAGATCGTGGCCGTCATCGGCCCCAACGGCGCGGGCAAGACGGCCCTCTGCGACGCCCTGAGCGGGTTCGGCCCGGCCACGGGCCGCGTCTACCTCGGCGAGCGCGACGTCTCGGGCCTGCCCGCCCATCAGCGCGGCCGGCTGGGGCTCGTCCGGATGTTCACCCGGCCGGCCCTGTTCGAGTCGATGACGGCGGCCGAGAACGTGATGGTGGCCCAGCACCGGAGGATGCGGGGCGGCTTCTTCGCCTGCGGGCTCGGCCTCGCCCTCTCCAAGCACGAGGACCGCCTCGCCCGCCGGCACGCCCTCGAGCTGCTCGAGCTGCTCGGCATCGAAACCCTGGCCGACCACCCCGTGGCCGGGCTCGCCCCCGGCCATCAGCGCCTCGTGGACCTGGCCCGGGCCCTGGCCGCCGAACCCCGGCTCGCCATCCTCGACGAGCCGGCCGCCGGGCTTTCGAAGCCCGAGCGGAGAAACCTCGCCGAGCGGATCGGCATGGTGTGCGACGAGATGGGCATCGCCGTGCTCGTCACCGGCCAGGACTTCCCGTCGGTCAACAACCTGGCCGACTACGTCTACGTCCTCGACAGCGGGACCGTCGTCGGCAAGGGCGAATTCGACGACGTCGCCGCCGACACCCGGGTCCAGGCCGCGTTCCTGCGGGGAGGGCCGGGCGCCGCCGGGTCCCCGCCCCCCGAGGAGCAGCCGCCCCCCGATGAGCAGCCGCCGCCGGACGAGCTGCCGCCGGACGGCCGCGATCCCGACCATCCCTTCCCGTCCTCCGGGCCCGAGGGGCTCAACTGATGCTGACCGTCTCGGGCCTCGAGGTCGGCTACGGCGGGGCGCCCGTCCTCCGGGGCGTCGACCTGGAGGTCGGCGACGGGGAGGTCCTGGCCGTGCTCGGCCCCAACGGGGCGGGGAAGACGACCCTGGCCCGGGCCGTGACCGGCGTCGTGCGGCCCCGGGCGGGAACCATCACCTTCGACGGGCAACGGCTCGACAAACTATCTCCGAAGGCGATCGTCCGGGCCGGGGTGGCGGGCGTGCCCCAGGGGCGGCGCATCTTTCCCGGGTTGACCGTGCTCGACAATCTGCGGGTCGGGGCCCACACCCGGCGTCGCCAGGCCGCCTCTGACGTCGACTGGGCCTTCTCCCTGTTCCCCGGCCTGCGGGCCCAGGCCTACCGGCCCGCGGGTGCCCTCCCGGCCGGGGAGCAGCAGGTCCTGGCCCTGGCCCGGGCCCTGGTCAGCCGGCCCAAACTGCTCATAGCGGACGAAATCTCGGCCGGCGTCTCGCCGGCTCTGGCCTGCCAGCTCTTCGACGTGCTCCGGGGGCTGAGCCTGGCCGGGGTCGCGGTGCTGGTCATCGACCAATTCGTCGGCCTCACACTCGGGCTTGCCGACCGGGTGATTGTCATAGAAAATAGTCGGGTATGTGTCCGTTCAGAACCAGGTAGCCTGGTTCTGGCCGACGTCTCGTGGCAGTCGACGCACCCCGGCGGAGACAACCCCTCCGCCAATCGAACTAAAGGAGCACCAGGATGAAGGTTTTCGGGGTGCACCCCCGGGGCCTGGCGGTGGCGGCGATCGCAGCCGTCACGGTGGTCCCCCTGGCCGCCTCGGCCGCCTCGGCCGCTCCCGCTGCTCCGACTGCCTACACCGTCTACGGCAGCGCCCAGCCCCTCAGCTGGGGGGGCTCCCCTCCGGTCGGTGACCTGCACGTTCCGTTCGTGACCGGCAAGACCAACAACCTGGCCGTGGCCAACTCCTACGCCGACCTGGCCACCGCCGACGAGACGAGCCACACCCTCTCCGGCGACACCATCAACGGCCTCACGTGCGCCGGCTACGACGACAAGCTCTGCAAGGACCCGTTCAACGCCGTCGCCCAGGCCAGCCACAAGGGCGGCGTCAACGGCTACCACGCCGAGCAGTCCGCTTCCTTCACCGGCAAGGACGGGCACTTCCCCGGCAACATCCACGCCATGACCGACTGCGGGGGGAACTGCGGCGCCCAG
>JAUZEY010000351.1 GCA_030838785.1 Actinomycetota bacterium
GACAGGGGTCAACGGGCTCTAGTTTCGTCGCCATGATCCGCGAGGTCGTCGTCGTCGGCCACCCAGACGTCCTCGGGATGGAGCTGACCGGCGCCTGCGACATCTTCGCCTTGGCCAACACCCTGGCGGCTGAGGCCGGCCGCCCGCCCGTCTACCGGGTGACGGTGGCCTCGATGGGCGATGGCCCGATGGCCCTGATGGGCGGCCTCCAGCTCGCCGGGACGGTCGACCTGGCCGGCTGGCGCCGGTCCATCGACACCCTCGTGGTCGTCGGCGGGCCCCGCGCCCACGAAGCCGCCGAGGACGACGCCTTCGTCGGCGTCGTCCGCCGCCTGGCCGAGCGGTCGCGCCGGGTCGGAGGGCTGTGCACCGGCGCCTTCATCCTGGCCGCGGCCGGCCTCCTCGAGGGCCGCCGCGCCACCACCCACTGGCGCTTCGGGGATCTGCTGGCGCAGCGCCACCCCGAGGTGTCGGTGGACACCGACCCGGTGTTCACCGGCTCGGACGGGGTGTGGACCTCGGCCGGCGTCACCGCCAGCTTCGACCTGCTCCTGGCCTTCGTCGAGGAGGACCTCGGCGCCGACGTCGCCCGCGACGTGGCCCGGGTCCTGGTCGTCTTCCTCCGCCGGACCGGCAACCAGGCCCAGTTCAGCGCCCAGCTCCAGACCCAGGTCGCCGACCGCCGGCCGGTGCGTGAGCTCCAGCAGTACATCGCCGACCATCCCGATGCCGACCTCTCGCTGGCCGCCCTGGCCGGGCGGCTCCACATGAGCCCCCGGCACCTCGGGCGGGTGTTCTGCCAGCAGGTCGGGATGTCCCCGGGCCGGTACGTGGAGCGCATCCGCCTCGAGACGGCCCGGCGCCGCCTGGAGGAGAGCGACCACTCGGTGGAGGCGGTGGCGCTCGCCGCCGGCTTCGGCAGCACCGAGACCATGCGGCGGGTGTTCGTCTCGAACCTGGCCGTGTCACCGACCGACTACCGGCGCCGCTTCGGGCGGAGCCAGAACGGGGACCCCCAATGACCGACGGACGCAAGGACGTCGCCATCTACCTGTGGCCCAACATGTTCATGCTCGATGTCCTGGTCCCGCACCAGATCCTCGGCTTTGTGCCGGAGCTGAACGTCTACACGTTCGCCCGTACCACCGAGCCGATCGTGAGCGACACCGGCATGAAGCTCATCGCCGACTACGACCTGGAGTCGGTGCCCCAGCCGGACATCCTGGTCGTCGGCGGCGGGGCCAATCCGCTCTCCGAGATGGCCGACGAGACGGTGATCGGGGCGCTTCGCAAGCTGGGTGAATCCGCCGAGATGGTGACCTCGGTGTGTGACGGCGCCCTGATCCTGGCCCAAGCGGGACTGCTCGAGGGTTACCGGGCGACCACCCACTGGGCCTACGTCGACCTGCTCCGCCGCTACCCCGGGATCGAGGTCTGCGACGAGGAGCGCGTCGTGAGCGATCGCAGCCGCATGACCGGCGGGGGCTGCACCTCCGCTGTCGATTTCTCCTTCTCCCTCATCAACGCGGTGATCGGCCCGGAGGCGGCGGCCGCCCTCGAGCTGGCCTTCCAGTACGATCCCCAGCCACTCTTCGGGACGGGCTCGCCGGCCAAGGCTCCGCCGGAGCTGGTCGAGTACGTCCGCAAGATGGTCGAGCCGCTCCGAGAGGGTCTCGAGGAGTTCGTGACCCGGGCGACCGTCCCGGTCTGACACCGAGCAGATCCAGCCGCTGGTGATCAAGCCGGGCCATCTCCGGCGTCTACATCCGCTGATCTGAAGACCCCGGCGGCCCGTGCCCAGGGTGACGGCCGCCGGCATGTCGGTGATGCCCCCGACGGTGATGGCGGCGGGTCAGAGGTTGACGATGGGGCACGTCAAGGTTCGGGTGATGCCGTCCGTGAGCTGCACTCGGGAGACCACCATTTTGCCCAGGTCGTCGATCGTGTCGGCCTCGACCTGGACGATCACGTCGTAGGGGCCGGTGACGTCCGCGGTGGAGACGACCCCCTCGAGCCCCGCAATCTGGGTGGACACATGAGCCGACCTGCCCACCTCAGTCTGGATGAGCACATACGCCCTGACGGCCATGGGGCCTCCTCGCAGGCGGGCAACCGATGGTAGGGACTAGGCTATTTGTCGAAGGTCTCATATTATCATTTAACGAGTTGGCAACAAAGATGTTTCCGGGTTCGGCAGCACGATAATGAGCAGAGAGGTAGCCCATGGAAGGCGGCACCGGTGACAAGGAGACTCCGCAGCCCCCGACGGGCGCTTGGCCAGCCGAAGTGTGGTTGGCAGGCGAGGAACCGAAGGAGGAAGACGAGCACGTAAAGGAGGCGCTCGATCCAAAGCTTGAGAAGGCTCAGGGGAAGTTCGGTCAGATTTTCAACAAAATGAGCAAGACGCTGGTTCGCAAAAAGTAAGAGAGGTGTTGGTGATGACCCGGCCTTACGCCGCTCGAGCCGCCTGCAACCTGCGCTATGAGGCTCGGGGTGAGCGCCGCAACTCCAGCACCGGGATCGTTCGGATCCCGGCGGCGAGCCGTTCGTACTCGGCGAAGCCGGGGTATCGGCGGGCCTGCTCGTCGTAGATTCGGTTGCGCCCGTCGCCGTGGAGCTCGCGAACAGTGACCGAGTACGTCTCGGTGCCGCGTTCAACGGTGCCCTGGCCGGCAGCAATGAGGTTGTAGTACCAATCCGGGTTCGACGGAACCCCGCCTTTGGTCGCGAACACGTGGATGGTGTCGTCGTCGGCCTCGTCAGGCAGGTACATCACAGG
The DNA here is from genome assembly GCA_030838785.1 of Actinomycetota bacterium. GTDB lineage: Bacteria > Actinomycetota > Acidimicrobiia > IMCC26256 > BP-133 > BP-133. Next base: position 2,780 of record JAUZEY010000351.1, read on the forward strand.
GTTGACGTACTCGTGTCCGCTCTTGCGACCGCGGTGGTGAACGAGCAGGACGGGAGCACCCTCGAAGTTGCCGCCGACGCGCCCCCCGTTGGCCCGGAACTCCGCGATGATCTTGCCATTCCAGTCGTTCGCGTCCGTCATGTCGGCCTCCTCGTGCCTCGTTCGGTCAGACGAAGTCTGGTTGGCGCGCGAGCCGCGGCGCTATCGACGTTGCGGGTGATGGCGCGGACCGGCAATCCGCGGTCGAGCAGCGCGGCGACTGTTGCCGAGCCCTGCTGACCGGTTGCTCCGAGGACCGCGATCGGGGCGGTGAGGTCGTCGTTCACGGTCGCAGCACCAACTTGCCCCGGGTGTGGCGCAGTTCGAGCTCCCGGTACGCGTCCCGCACATCGTCGAGGGCAAAGACTCCGGCGATCGGCACTTCCAGTTCACCTCGTGCGACGAGGTCGGCCAACTCGGCGACCACCGCGGCGGTCGCGGCATCCGCGCCACCGGCCGACTGGACCCCGAACCGCTCCACGGCAGCGAAATCGGTGATGGTGTCGACCCTGTCGCGCGGGACTCTGAGGTCCTCGACCGCCATGGC
>JAUZEY010000390.1 GCA_030838785.1 Actinomycetota bacterium
GCTCGAGCTGGTGGCCGTGCACGGCGAAGCCCTGGCCCACGATGTTGTCGCCATCGCATCTGGCCTCGATGGGGCCGCCGTCGTCGGGTCGATCAGGCGACTCCGGTTGGCCGGGCTGTTGGTGGAGGCGCCCGGCGATCCCCCCGCCTACGCGAGCGCCCACCCGCTCATCGTTGAGGTGGCCGCGGCCGAGCTCACCGAGACGGAGCGGCGCGCTCGCCACCGCGCACTCGCCGCTGCCTTCGAGCAACGACGGCCGGCGGATATTGGGCGTCTGGCCCGCCACTACCAGGGCGCCGGACCGGACGTTGCCGACCCTGCCCGTGCCTTCGACGTCCTGGTACAGGCGGGCGGTGCGGCGGCCGGTCCAGACGAAGCCGCCCGCCATCTTCGAGGCGCGCTATCGCTGGCCGATGCCGGCCGGCGGCCCGAAATCATCGACCGGCTCGCTCTGGCCGAACGGCGGAGCGGGCGTAACGAGGTGGCCATCTCGCTCTGGGGGAACGCGTTGGCCGAGGCGGCGGTCGCCGCCAGTCCGGAGTGGAGCGCAACCATCCACCGGCAGGTGGGACTGGCCGAGTGGGACCGGGGCCGGCTGGACGACGCCCGCCGCCGGATCGACGACACCCTGCTCATGCCCGGCCTGTCCGAAGCGACGTTGGGCGCGCTGTACGAGACGCGGGCCGACTTCGCCGATCGACTCGGCGATCTGGCCGTCCTCGAGGACACGGTGGAGGTGCTGGGCCGGCTGGCACACGGCAACCCGACGCCGCCCCTGATCGTGGGCGCGGCACTGGCCGAGGTCGCCCTTCACCACCGCCGAGGCAACCTGCGCCGTTGCCGCGAGGCGGCCGACCGGGCGCGAACGGCAGCCGACGCCACCGACGATGCTGTCCTCCAGCTGCGAGCCTGCGAAGTGGCGCTCAACTTGGCCGCCGAGTACGGCGAGCCGGCCCGCCTCAGGCGCCTGGCCGCTCGGAGCCTCGAGCTGGCCGACCAGGTCGGCGGGCCGCCGTCGGCCTTGCGAGCCCACGGTTGCCTGGTCGTGGCCGCCTACCTGGCAGGCGACTGGGAGCTGGCCACCCGAGAGACCGACATCGCCATGAGCGTCGCTCGTCGGGCCGGGATCGTCCGCGGCATCGCCCGGTCGCTGGCCATGCGGGCGCTGATGCTGGCTCAGCAGGGGCATGCCTCGGACGCGGCCGGCGTCGTTCTCGAAGCCCGCGCCGCGCTCACCGACATCGGCTCTGACGCCCACGTGGCGTCGACCTTGGCTCTGGCCGAGGCCTACGCCGCCATTGAAGCCGGTGACGCCGAACGAGGGCTGCAGCTCCGGGCCCAGCTCCAGGATCCGGCTGGTTCGCTGTTGGCCCGCCGCCTGGCGTCACTCGGTGACCTGCAGGTGATGGCCGGAGATACCGCTGCCGCCCGAGCGACGGCGGACCGGATCCAGGCCACCGACGACGCCGATCCCTACACAGATGCGATGCGTCGGTCCGTGCTGGCTCGGGCTGACGAGGTCGACGGCCACCCGGCCGAGGCGGCCACGCACCTCGGCGCCGCCATCGCCGTCTTCGACTCTGTCGACGCCCGGTTCGAGGCCAGCCGGGCCCGACTGGCCCTAGCCGCGCTGACCAAGGATCCCGATGTCGCCAAGGTGGCGCTGGCCGCCTTCGAGGAGATGGGCGGCACCCGCTGGGTCGACCGCGCCCGCCGCGTCTTGCGCGATCTCGGCGTGCGCGTCGAGCGCCGGCGGGCGCCCTCGGGCGAGCTGTCGGGGCGGGAGCTGGAGGTGGCCCGGCTGGCCGCTCAGGGGCTCACCAACGCAGAGATCGCGGCGCGATTGGTCATCAGTCCGCGCACCGCGTCCACCCACCTGGAACGCATCTACCGCCGGCTCGACGTCTCGTCCCGGGCTGCACTTACCAAGCGCATGCTGGAGGCGGGTCTGCTCTGATGATTCCGGTGCGCGAGAGATTCCCCGGACTGACCGAAGGATGGGCTCGATTCGATGGCCCGGCAGGCACGCTGATGGTGGACACCGCCATCGAGGCGATGCGGTCGTACCTTTCGGGCCCGGGGACGGCGAACGTCGGCGGCTGCTTCGATGCCAGCGTCCGGACCGGCGAGGTGGTCGACCGGGCTCGGGCGACGGTGGCGCGGCTGCTGGGCGCGTCGGCCGACAGCGTCGTCTTCGGCGCCAACATGACGACCCTCACCTTCGCGTTCACCCGGGCCGTCGCCCGCGCCATCGGGCCGGGAGACGAGATCGTCTGCACCCAGCTCGATCACGATGCCAACGTCACGCCCTGGGTGATGGCGGCGGCCGACCGCGGCGCCAGCGTGCGGTTCGCCGAGCTCGACCGGGATACGGGCCGTCTTCCGGTGGACGCCGTCGAGCGAGTGCTCACCGACCGCACCAGGTGGGTCGCCGTCACCGGCGCGTCCAACCTGATCGGCTCGATGCCGGACATCGCCGCCATCACCAAGGCGGCCCACGCCGCCGGCGCCCGCGTCTTCATCGACGCCGTCCACCTAGCGCCCCATCGGTCCATCGACGTGAAGGCGATCGGTTGCGACGTTCTCGTCACATCCCCCTACAAGTGGTACGGACCCCACGCCGGTGCCCTCGTGGTCGACCCCGAGCTGCTCGACACCCTCGAGCCCTACAAGGTCCGGCCGGCGGCGGACAAGGGCCCGCGTCGCCTGGAAACGGGAACGCCGTCGTTCGAAGCCATCGCCGGCGCGGAGGCCGCCGCCCAGTTCCTCCTCGACACCGGCATGGACGCCATCGCCGACCAAGAGCGGGCCGTCTTCGCTTCCCTGCTCGCCGGCCTGACGTCGATGAAGCACGTC
>JAUZEY010000396.1 GCA_030838785.1 Actinomycetota bacterium
CCGCCGGCGGAACGTGGTGAAGGTCCCGATCAGGGCGGCCGGCCCCACCAGATGGGGCTCCGAGGACGGGGCCTTGGAGATCCGCACGACGTAGGCGACGAACAACGAGACGAGGATGGCGGCGTCGACGAGCGTGATGGTCCGCTTGAGCGGCAGGGTCAGGGAGTACGCGGTGGCCACCGACAGGAACGAGAGCTCGACCGAGTGCGACCGCTCGAGGCTGATGCTGTCCACCGGGGTGCCCCGCTTGCGGTACTGCCACCAGGCCACGAACACCACCATCGTCCAGCCGAGGCCGATGAGGAGCCGGTTTGATCCCGTCATGTTGGCCAGGGCCAGAGCGCAGGACGAGTCGTGGCCGGCCATCTTGTCGGCGACCGACTGGCACGTCGGTCCGTGGGCGGCGAAGTCGTGGCCGCCCTTCAGCGCGAAGACGAGGTCGACGGCGTACTCCGGCAGCACGGCGATGAAGGCCAGCACGGCGATCGCCAGCCCGGCCGAGATGTCGAGCTGGGCGGCCTCGGCCGCCCACGACAGCATGAAGGCCGCCCCGATGATGGCCAGGCCGAAGAGCAGGGCGAGGGCGGCGTCGGGCGCATCGACGTGGCCCATCCGGGAGACGACGACCCCCGGGACGATGACCACGCCGGCCAGGACCATGTAGACCAGCTGCCGGCCGCGCGCCAGCGCATTCGAGGGTTCGGGCACGGCTGGGGATCTTAGGAGCCGCCCGCTGCCGCGGCGCTCGGGGTGGCTGGCGATACTGGTGGCGTGCGACCCCGGCTCGGACCTCTGGTGGCGGCGTTCCTGCTCATCGTCGGGACGGCCGGCGCGGCGGTGGCGCTGCTCCGGGTGGCCGACCGGCACAGGGCCGAGCGGGCGGCGGCGCAGGCACAGGCACAGGAGTCGACGACCGTGCCCAGCGCCGGTTTCGACCGCCAGCCGAACGGCGGCCTGGCGCCCGGGGCCGGCGCCACTGCGCCCACCACGGCCCGGCCGGCCCCGCCCACCACCGGCGGCGAGGGGGCGCCCGTCGTCCTCGAGGGCGACGGGGTCGGGGCGTTCATCTTCGGGGCCGATCCCGACCAGGTCATCGCCGGTCTCACCTTGCGCTGGGGTCCGCCCGACGGCGACTCGGGGTGGCTCGCCGCCCCCACCTCCCCCTACGGCCCCTGCCCCGGGAACGTGGTCCGGGGGGTCAACTGGCGGGGGTTCACCGTGTTGTTCTCCGACGGCGCCACCCCCCGGGGCCAGGCCGGCACCCGGCACTTCTTCACGTGGGAGTACCAGGTCGAGAACCCGGCCCGTCCGGCGCCCGACAAGGGCGGCAACCGCCCGCCGCTCAAGACCGTCAAAGGCATCTCGGTGGGGGCCACCGTCCGGGCGCTGCAGGCGGCCTACGGCCCTCCGCTGGAGCTGTTCGACCAGCCGCCCGACGGGCCCCAGTTCGGCGTGGAGACCCCGGAAGGCGCTCTCTACGGCTCGGTGACGAGCCTCGACCCGGGTGGCATCGTCCGGTCGATCGTGAGCGGGGGCGGCTGCGCCAAGGACTGACGCCGGGACGGGGTAGAACATTGAGCCATGGACCCGTCCGCCGCCCTCGACCGCATCGCCTACCTCCTCGAGCGGGCCCGCCAGCCGACCTACCGGGTGCGGGCCTTCCGGACGGCGGCCCGCGTCCTGCGGGAGCTGCCCGAGGGAGAGGCCACCCAGCGCGCCGCCACCGGCCGGCTGCGCGACCTCCCGGGGATCGGCGAGACGACCGAGAAGGTCATCATCGAAGCGCTGGCCGGCGGGACCCCGTCCTACCTCCAGCACCTCGAGGAAGAGGCGCAGAAGGGTGTGGAGGGCGACGGCCAGCCCGCGCTCTCCGGCGCCGCGGCCGAGCTGAGGGCTGCGTTGCGGGGCGACTGCCACACCCACTCCACCTGGTCCGACGGCGGTTCTCCGATCGACGAGATGGCCCGGGCCGCCCGCGACCTCGGCCACGAGTACATGGTCCTCACCGACCACTCGCCCCGCCTCACCGTGGCCAAGGGGCTGTCGGCGGAACGGCTCCGGGAGCAGCTCGGCGTGGTGGCCGCCCTCAACGAGGAGATGGCGCCGTTCCGGATCCTGACCGGCATCGAGGTCGACATCCTCGACGACGGCCGGCTCGACCAGGAGGAGGAGCTGCTGGCGCAGCTGGACGTGGTGGTGGCCAGCGTCCACTCCAAGCTCCGGATGGACAAGGCACAGATGACGCAGCGGATGGCCGTGGCCGCGGCCAGCCCCCACGTCGACATCCTGGGCCACTGCACCGGCCGGCTGGTGGTCGGGAAGGGCCGGCCGGAGTCGGAGTTCGATGCCGAGCTGGTGTTCACGGCCTGTCGTGAGTATGGGACGGCGGTCGAGATCAACTCCCGGCCCGAGCGGCTCGACCCGCCGAAGCGGCTCCTGCGGATGGCCCTCGACATGGGCTGCCTGGTGTCGATCGACACCGACGCCCACGCCCCCGGCCAGCTCGAATGGCAGGTCTACGGCTGCCAGCGGGCCGCCGACTGCGGCGTCCCCGCCGAGCGGGTCGTCAACACCCGGCCGGCCGACGAGCTCCTGGCCTGGACGGCCGACAAGGGCGCCTGAGAACCCGCTCAGACCCCGGTTTCACCAGCACAAACGCCCGTATCATGGGCCCAGATGCGATCGATCGTGTTCGTCGCCGCCCTGGCCGTCACGGTGCTCGTCCCGGCCGTGGCGTTCTACCGCGTGCTGCGGGTGCGGCGGGCGTTCTCCACCGCCGCCGAACAGGCGACCTACAACGTGCTTCACAAAGCCAACGAGGCTGCCCCCCCGTTCCGGGCCGGGCTGACCAGGGCCGCCGCGGGCAAGGCGATCCGGGGCCTCCACCAGCTGCTGGGCTGCCCGGCGGTGGCCCTCACCGACGAGACCGACCTCCTGGCCTGGGACGGCGTGGCCGACCATCACGGTGTCCAGGCCGCCTCCCTGGCCGCGGCGGTCGTGGCCACCGGGCGGGCCAAGGTCGTGACCGCCGCCGACGTCAACTGCAAGGACCCGTACTGCGTGATCCGCTCGGCGGTCATCGTGCCCATCGTCGTGGGCGACGACGTCGTCGGAACCCTGGGCGCCTTCGGGTCCGACACCCGGCCCGGCCTCATCCGGGCCGCCGGCGAGGTGGCCCGCTGGGTGTCGACCCAGGTCGAGCTGGCCGAGCTCGACGTGTCGAGGGCCCGGCTGGCGGAGGCCGAGGTGAGGGCGCTGCGGGCCCAGATCTCGCCCCACTTCATCTTCAACGCCCTGACCGCCATCGCCAGTTTCGTGCGGTCCGACCCGGAACGAGCCCGGGAGCTGCTGCTGGAGTTCGCCGACTTCACCCGCTACAGCTTCCGCCGCCACGGCCAGTTCACGACGCTGGCCGAGGAGCTGCGATCGATCGACAAGTACCTGGTGCTGGAACGGGCCCGGTTCGGGGAGCGGCTCCAGGTCACCCTCCAGGTGGCGCCCGAGGTGCTGCCGGTGGCGGTGCCGGTGTTCGTGCTCCAGCCCCTGGTGGAGAACGCCGTCCGCCACGGCCTGGAGAAGAAGCCCGGTCAGGGCCACATCAGCATCGTGGCCACCGACGCCGGCCCCGAGGCCCGCATCACGGTGGAGGACGACGGCGTCGGGATGGACCCGCAGATGGTGCGCTCCAGCCTGGCCGGCCGCAACGGCGGGATCGGTCTGGCCAACGTCGACGAGCGGCTCCGCACCGTCTTCGGCGCCGACTTCGGCCTCGTGGTCGAGACCGCCCCCGGCGCCGGCACCAAGGTGAGCCTGCGGATTCCCAAGTACCGCAGCGGGGTCCGGGCCTCATGACTGCAGGGCCGGACGGGGCCCTCGAGGTGCTCGTCGTCGACGACGAGGAACCGGCCCTGGAGGACCTCGCCTACCTCCTCCGCCAGCATCCCCGGATCGGCTCGGTGGTCACCGCCTCCGACGCCACCGAGGCGCTGCGCCGTCTGCGGGACGGGAGCTTCGCGGCGGTGTTCCTCGACATCCGCATGCCGGGGCTCGACGGCCTGGAGCTGGCCCGGGTGCTGTCGCGCTTCGCCCGGCCGCCGGAGATCGTCTTCGTCACCGCCTTCGAGCAGCACGCCGTCGAGGCCTTCGAGCTGCAGGCCGTCGACTACCTCCTCAAGCCCGTCCGGGCCGAGCGGCTGTCCGACGCCATCCGCCGGCTCGGCGTCCCGGCCCGGCGCCACCCCGGTGCCGACGG
>JAUZEY010000408.1 GCA_030838785.1 Actinomycetota bacterium
CGGCGGGCGGGTTGCACCGGGGCCCAGAGCCGGAGGAACTCCTCGACCGCACTCGGGATCAGCGCCGGGTCGGCGGCCAGGCGGTTCCGGAGGGCGTCGTCGGTGGCCAGCTGGCACAGCATCGAGCCGATGGCCTTCTGGGACGTGTCGATGCTGGCGATGAGGAGCAGGAGGCAGAACCCCATGAGCTCCTCGTCGGTGAGCTTCTCGCCCTCGACCTCGGCCGCGGCCAGTGTCGACATCATGTCGCCGCAGGGGTTCGCCCGCCGGTCCTCCAGCAGGGCGTAGAAGTAGGAGTACAGCTCGATCACGGCTTCGCCGGCGATCTCGAAGTCGGTGGCCGACATGTGGATGATCTTGTGGGTCCACTCCTCGAACAGCACGGCGTCGGAGTCGGGGAGGCCGAGCATGATCGTGCCCATGAGCGTCGGGTAGGGCACGGCCACGGTCTGGTAGACGTCGCAGGCGCCGTCTTCGATGAACTCGTCGATCAGCCGGTTGACGATCGCCCGGAGCGGCTCGACCATGCGCTCGGCGTGCCGGGGCGAGAACGGGGTGGCCACCAGCGTCCGGTACTTGAAGTGGTCGGGCGGGTCGATCTCGACCGGCACCATCTTCAGCGCCTGGGGGAACGGCGGAATGATCAACGGCGTCGACGAGAACGTCTCGGCGTCGTGGAAGATCTCGTACGCCTCGGGGAAGCCGGTGACGACCCACATGCCGCCGTAGGCGTCGCTCCGCCCGATGGGACACTGGGCCCGCAGCGTGTCCCACGACTCGTGGACGTTCTCCAGGGTGATGTCGGGGGCGTGGTGGTCGTACTCGTTGTACTTCTGCACGACGTTGTCGGCCATGCGGGCTCTCCTCCGGTGTCAGTGGCGCACGACGGTGATGGCCCGTTCCGGGCAGGCCTCCGCCGCCCGCATGGCCTGGGCGACCAGATCGGGGTCGTCGGGCTGGTCCTCCCCGCCGATGACGGCCGAGTGACCCTCGTCGTCCATGGGTTCGAAGAGCGCCTTCTCGGTCGACCAGCAGCGCCCGTGACCCTGGCAGCGGCCGTGGTCGATGAGGACCTTCATCCGGCGCCTCCCCCGAAACCACCGCGACGAACTTGCATCCTGGATACCTGTTGCATGCTAGGGAGCCCTACCGGGGCTGTCAACGAGATCGCGCATCCAGGATTCTGAGCGCGCTCAGGTCCGAGGCGGAACCGGCGGGGCCCTACCATCTCGACCACGCTGAGTGTCCTGTCCCTGGCCGATTTCCTCGACACGATGGCGTCCCCCCTGGGCGCCGCCGAGATGTCCGCCGCCTCCGGGACGCCGGTCGACGCCGCCACCGCCCTGCGCTGGGGCCTCATCGACGCCATCGACCCGTGACCGCCGAGGCGGCCGCCTGGGCCACGAGCGGCGCCATGCTCCTCACCGGGCGGCCCGACGGGCCTCCGTCGAGCCCGCCCGAAGGTTTCGTGACTCGGCTGCGGGCCGTCGGCGACATCCTGGCTCAGACCTCGCGCGCCCTCGGCCGCCCGGTTGAGGTGGACGTCCTCGCCCTGCTCGGGGAACGGGCGGCGCTGGCCGGGCTCCACCGCGGTGGGGATGTCAGCTGCGGAGGCGCGGCCCGGCTCCTCCCCGCCGCCGACGGATGGCTGGCGGTCAACCTTCCCCGTCCCGAGGACGTCGGCCTGCTACCGGCCTGGCTGGCCGACGCCGGCCTCGACCCGGAGCGCATGACGCAGCGCAATGGTGGGCATTCCCCTCCGGGCGCCGGCGTGGGTCCGGGTCCGGCTGTCTGGACGGCGGTGGCGGCGGCCGTGGCTGCGGGACCGGCCGGGCCCCTGGCGGAGCGGGCGCATCTGCTGGGCCTGGCGGTGGCCGCTGTCCCTCACCGTCCGCCGGCGGTTGCCCTCGCCGCCGGTCCGATGGCCGGGCTCCCACTCGTGGCGCACCGCATCGTCGGCCGGGAGGCAGGTGGAGGCCTGACGGGGTTGGTGGTCGCCGACCTGTCGTCGCTGTGGGCGGGGCCGCTGTGCAGCAATCTGCTGCAGCGGGCAGGAGCGCGGGTGGTCAAGGTCGAGTCGGTACACCGCCCGGACGGTGCCCGGGGCGGGCCGCCGGCCTTCTTCGACCTCCTGCACGCCGGCCAGGAATCGGTGGCTGTCGACTTCGGCACTCCGGAGGGACGGGCCGACCTGCGGCGGCTCCTCGGCGCGGTCGACGTGGTCGTCGAGGGTTCACGACCGAGGGCCCTGGAGCAGCTGGGCATCGGCGCCGAAACGCTGCTGGCCGAAGCCTCCGGGACCGGGGCGGGCCCGCTGGTGTGGGTTTCGATCACCGGGTACGGGCGGGCCGCGCCGGGCCGGGACCGGATTGCCTTCGGCGACGATGCGGCCGCCGCCGGCGGACTCGTGGTGTGGGACGAGACCGGCCCCTGCTTCTGCGCCGACGCCGTGGCCGATCCCTGCGCCGGAATCGTCGCCGCCACCGCCGTCGTGCGGGCCCTGGCGGCCGGCGGCCGCTGGCTGCTCGACATCCCGATGCGCGACGTCGCCGCCCACCTCGCCGGCCCGTCCGCCTCCGGGCCCGGCCCGGACGGATCCGGGGAGGCCGCGCTGGTGGCCGCGCCGCCCCGGGCGCGAGCGGTGCTCGGGCGGGGACCGGCCCTCGGGGAGCACACCGGGACCGTGTTCGCCGAGTTCGGACTCGCCCCACGGTGGCGATGAGCAACCGGCTCGTGCTCCGGGAGGCGGAAGTCGACGGGCGCATCGTCGACGTCCACATCGACGGGGGCCGGATCGCCGCCGTCGTGGATGTGCCCCACCGTGCGCCGGAGCGGGCACAGGCCCGGGACCCGGCGGCGGTTGGAGACGATCCGGACGGGCCGGCCGAGGTCTTCTCCGCCCACGGTGGGGCGCTTCTACCGGGGCTGCACGACCACCACATCCATCTGTTGGCGCTGGCGGCGGCGGGACGGTCGGTCGGGGTGGGGCCGGGGAAGGTGCGGGGGCCGGAGGGGTTCGCCGCCGCGCTCCGGGCGGCGGACGCGGCGCTGGAGGCGGGACGGTGGGTGCGGGCGGTCGGGTACCACGAGTCGGTGGCGGGGCCGCTCGACCGGTACGTCCTCGATGCGATCGTCCCGGCCCGTCCCGTTCGGGTGCAGCACCGGGGTGGGGCGATGTGGGTCGTGAACTCGGCCGCGCTGGCAGTCCTCGGCCTGAGTCACGACGGGTCCGGGCGCCGCGGCGGGGAGGCGACGGGCGCCGCCGACCTGCGGGGTGGTCCTTCCGTCCGAATCGAGCGAGGCGGTGGCGTGCCGGCGGGGCTCGAACGGGCCGGTGATGGCGAACCGACCGGGCGGTTGTACGGCCTCGATGCGTGGCTCGGGGAGCGGGTTCCGCGCCCGCCGCTCGACCTCGGGGCGGTCGGGCGGATGCTGACGGACTACGGCGTGACGGGCGTCACCGATGCCACGCCGACGGAGCGGGCCGAAGACCTCGCGCTGTTGGCCGCCGCCGTGGCCGACGGGACGCTGCCGCAACAGGTCGTCGTCACCGGTGGGCCCGGCCTCGATCCCGGCGCCGGGCCGGGCCTCGAGCGGGG
>JAUZEY010000424.1 GCA_030838785.1 Actinomycetota bacterium
GACGGCGACGAGCCTGGCTGATTACACGGCCACGACCGCCTGCGTTGACGCCAACGGCCCGGTGAGTGCCTCTGACGGGTCAGTCACCTTGACCTTCGGCGAGAACGTGGTGTGCACGATCACCAACGTCCGGATCACCGGCAGCCTGACTGTCTCCAAGACCACCAACGGTGGAACGGGCACCTTCACGTTCGATGTCGTCTGCGATAACGGCCTCGAGCAGGTCGTCACCATCGAGAACAGCGGTACTGAGACCATCAACGGAATTCCGACCCGCACCAGTTGCACGGTCACCGAGCGAAGCAACCCGCTGTTCAGCTCGGTTGTGCTCCCTGAAGACGGCACGGTCGTGATCACCACCCAGGGCCAGACGGTCGCCTTCACCAACACCCGGAACACCGGGCCGCTGACCATCACCAAGACCGCCATCGGCGGGACCGGGACGTTCACGTTCGATGTCGACTGCAGCGACAACGGGTTCGACCAGGTCGTCACCATCGAGGGCAGTGGCTCGAAGACGATCACGGGTATCCCGACCACGACGAGCTGCACCGTGACCGAGCGCAGCAACCCGCTGTTCACGACCTCGGTGCTGCCTGCGAGCGGCACGGTCAGCATCGACGCCGGCGGAGAGAATGTCGCCTTCGTCAACACGGCCAAGCCCAACGGGCTGACGCTGGACAAGAAGGTGAACGGCGGGGACCACGCCACGACCGGGGATGCCCTCCTCGCTCACAACGCTGACTCCCTGACCTACACCGTCGTCATCACCAACAATGGTCAGGTTCCTATGACCATCACGGCGCTGTCGGACTCCCTGTATGCCGGCCTCGTCGCCACCGCCTGTCCGCAGGCAGTGGGCTCCGTGCTGGCCCCCGGGGCGTCGCTCACCTGCACCTACAAGGTGGGCGCCACCGGGGACGCGCACAACGTGGCGGCCGTCAGCGCCGTCGACGCCCTCGGCCGGCCTCTCACGGCCACCGACGGCACGTACGTCGACGTCATCAACCCGGCCATCGTCATCGTCAAGACGGCGAACCCGGTGTCGGTCAGCATCTCCGGCCGGGTCACCTACACCTACGTCGTCACCAACACCGGTGACACCATCCTCCACGACATCGTCGTCAACGACGACATCATCGGATTGATCGGCACCGTCGGATCGCTCAGCCCCGGCGAGTCAATCACCCTGACCAAGACCGTCAATGTCGACGCCAATAGTCCTCTGAAGAACGTCGGGACCGTCACCGGCACCGACGTCCTCGGCAAGAAGGTGACCGCCAGCGACGACGAAACCATCACGGTGGTCCTGGGCGAGGTCCTGGTCCAGCCCGCGGCCGAGCTGCCCCGTACCGGGGCTCCGCTCGGGACGGAGGGCCGACTCGGGCTCCTCCTCCTCCAGGCCGGAGTGGTGCTCGCGCTCCTCGGCCGGCGCCGGAAGCGGACTGATCCGCAGGCCGGCTGACGTTCCACTCACCCGCTGCACCTGGCGTCCCCGGGCACCCGCCCGGGGACGCCGGCTTTTCCGGCGTTCCTCAGGGCTGCGGTGCCGCCCTCCGGAGCGCCAGTTCGCCGCCCCGCCGGAGGAAGCTGAGCGCCGCTTCCCGCTGGTCGTCGGCGCCGAGGAGCGCCTCGTAGCGCAGCACGGCCCCGAACGGAGCATTCCAGAAGCCGCCCTCGAGGCCATCGGTGTCCCATGGTCCGGCGTAGACGTAGGGGTCGGGGGAGTAGCCGTCGCCCGGGGAGCAGCCGAAGTTCACGCCCTCGATGCTGCAGCCGAGGTCGAAGTGCTCCGGCCACAGCTGCACCGCCGATGATTCATGCCCCTGGCCACCGAGCTCGGCCCGGAGCGCTTCGAGCACGGCGCCGGAGAAGGCGTACCAGGCGCCGAGGACGAGGGCCGCGTCCGGCGACACCGGCAACGGCGCGTCGGGGTCGCCGAGCGCCGGGATGTCATGCCCGACGCCGGGATCGGCGGACAGCGTCACGCCGGCGAAGGCTGCCGCCGCCGAGAGCGAGGTGATCGGCTCGGAGTCGGCCGTCGGGCCGATCCGGCGGTACAGGGATCCCCCCTCGACGCGCAGTTGCTCGTCGTCACCGAAGACCGGCGTACCGAACCCGTCGGTGGTGGGCAGCAATCCGATCCGACCGGTCACGGCCTTCCGGGCCGGGGACAGTACGAACACGGCTAGGCGGCGCAAGGCTTCACGCGTCTCGACGTAGCCGTCGGGGAGCGGTCCGAGCCGGGGGATCGCGTCGGCGTTCATCGGCTTCTCCACGAGTCAGAGCCTCACACGTCCGTCGAGGAGCTATGGATCTCGACCAGGGACGGCCCGTCGCGCTGCGCCAGCGCCGCCAGGAGCGCCGGGCGTAGCTCGGCCGGCGTCCGCACCGAGAAGCCGGTGGCGCCGCACAGCCGGGCGTATTCGCAGAAGTCGGGGTTGACGAGGTTCGTCTCCCACACCGGCCGGATGGCGCCGAGCTGCTCCCGGCTGATCTTGGCCAGCTCGCCGTTGTTGAGCACGACGTGGGTCAGCGGGAAGGAGTACTTCACCGCGGTGGTGAAGTCGGCCAGGTACTGCCCGAGGCCGCCGTCGCCGGAGATCGACACCACCTTGCGACCCGAACCTTCCCGCCGCACCGCCACCGACGCTCCCAGGGCGGCGGGCAGCCCGAAGCCGATCGAGCCGAGGTAGCCCGACATCAGCACGTCCTGGCGGCCCCGGCACTCGAAGAACCGGCCGAAGGAGTAGGTGTTGTTGCCGACGTCGACGGCGATCACCGCATCCTCGGGCATGAGGGTCGACAGCTCGGCGAAGACCAGCGCCGGGTGGAGACGGCCCTGATGGTCGACCAGCGTCTCCCGATGGGACTTCTCGGCCCTCCACCGCGCCCACCGCTGTGCCACGGCCTCCCGCTGTGCCGGGCGGACCGTGTCCGGCACCGCCGCCCCGAGCAGCGCCAGTGTCCGGGCGATGTCACCCCACAGCGGCACCTCCACCGGGTGGAACTTGCCGAGGATCATCCGGTCGAGGTCGACCTGGATCGTCGGCACCCAGGTGGCGATCGACGTGTGGTTGGAGAACGAGGCGCCCAGCACCAGCAGGCAGTCGGCCCGCTGCATGGTGAGCGACGCCACCGGGATGCCGGACCGGCCGAGCACGCCGCACGCCAGGGGATGGTCGTCGGGCACGATGCCCTTGCCCTTGAAGGTGGTGATCATCGGCGCGTCGATACGCTCGGCGAAGGCCAGGATCTCGTCCCGGAACGGGCGGGCGCCGTTCCCGCAGATGATCA
>JAUZEY010000465.1 GCA_030838785.1 Actinomycetota bacterium
TCGGAGGCGGACCTGTCCGGTGCGGCCACGACGTCGAACTCCGCCCTCTCCCAACTCGCCCCCCGGGTGCAGTGGGAGCACAGCTACGTGGCCGACAACAAGACGTTCTGCGTCTACCTCGCCGAGGACGAGGAGGCGATCCGCGAGCACGCCAAGATCTCCGGGTTCCCCGCCTCGGTGATCACCGAGGTCAAGGCCATGATCGACCCGACAACCGGCGGCTGAACAGCCCCGTTTGACCAGTCGGGCCGGGTCAGCGGGAGCGGACCACCCTCATTGCGAGCTCCCGCCGCCGGCATTCGGCCCGGTGCCCGGCGGCGACACCTCCGGCAGGGTTACCGTGCCTGAGGGATGTGACGCACGAAGCGCTGGTCGTCCACGACCACGAAGACGGCCTCGGCGGTGGCCGTGACGGTGTCGCCGTGTCGGGCTTCAGCCTCGATGAGGATCCGGCGGTCACCCTTCTGCATGACCCACGCCCGGAAGACCACGGGCACGTCCGTCGGCGTCGGTGCCCGGTAGGCGACGGAGAGACGTCCGGTCACGGCCGGAACCCCGAGCATCGTGACGACGTGGCCGGTGATGTCGTCGAAGAGGCCGGCCACGATCCCGCCGTGAGCCCGGCCTTCGCCGCCCTGGAACAGGGAGTCGATCACGACCTCGGCCACGACGCCGCGGTCGCCGGCCCGGTGCACGACCATGGGGACGGCGGTGGGATTCGTGAGGCCTCCCACCGGCCGTTCGGGGAGAGCGGCGACCTCGGGCGTCCTCTCCGTGGTGGCGAGTGCGCTCATCCGGGCGGCCCGGTCGAGTCGGGGGCCGGTGCTCACGCGATCGGCGAGGGTCCGGGCGGCGTCGGCCACCGCCGCCAGCGTCTCCTCGTCGGCCTCGTGGTCCACGAGCGCCGCAGCCAGCTCCCGCAGGGCGGCTGCCGCCTCGACCAGCGCAACGTTCGTCATCTGGCCATCGTAGTGATGCGCCGGGCGGCATTGTCCCGGGCGGTCTGGCGTTGATAGCAAAGACTTCTCACCGTCATAGGCCGCGCTTATGAAGTGGCGACTCAAGCCTCCAAAAAAGAACTCGAACGGTCCCGATGGCAAGACCAGCGCCGTTAGCCTTTTCGGCGTGAACGGACGCCTGTTGATGAGTGCGGTACTCCTGGTGAGCCCGGCCTTCGTCGGCGACGCCCGGGCCGACGTACCGGCGACGTGCCTGGGCGAGGTCGCCACCATCATCGGCACACCGGGCAACGACACCATCCACGGCACTCCGGGCGACGACGTGATCGCGGGGCTCGGAGGGGACGACACCATCTACGGCGAGGGCGGCAACGACCTCATCTGCGGCGACGACGGCAACGACGTGCTCTACGGCGGCCCGGGAGACGACGTGCTCCTGGGCGGGGCCGGCAACGACACCCTCCACGGAGACGCCGGCCGCGACCGCCTCTCGGGCGGCGACGGCAACGACAAGCTCTACGGCGGCGACGACGACGACGACCTGGTCGGCGACGCCGGTGACGACGAGCTGTACGGCGAGGGCGGGAACGACACTCTCTCCGGCGGCCCGGGCTTCGACCTCTGCGACGGCGGGCCGGGGGCCAACACCGCCGACTCGACCTGTGAACGGGTCGTCAACGCCCGGCAGGGGTGAGGGCCTGAGCCCGGCTCAGAGGACGAGCCGGGGACGGTAGATCTCGAGCCAGGTGGCGAGGTTGAGCGTCCACTCGAGGCCCTGGCGATCGGCGACGCCGATGGCCCGGGGATCGCGCCGGCCGGCGGCGTCGAGCCAGTTCCGGTCGACGAGATCGAAGGCCGGGTGGCCGGGCTGGTCGAGCAGATCGCGGGCCTGCATCTGCAGGTCGAGGGCGTAGTGCCAGTCCTGGGTGGACGGGTACGGCGACTTGACCCGTTGGAGGACCGACTCGGGCAGGAGGTCGCGGACCGCGCCGCGCAGCAGGCTCTTCTCCCGGCCGTCGTAGGTCTTGAGCGCCCACGGCGTGTTGTAGACGTATTCGACGAGGCGGTGGTCGCAGAACGGAACCCTGACCTCGAGACCGACGGCCATGCTCAGGCGGTCCTTGCGGTCGAGGAGGTAGCGCACGAAGCGCGTGAGGTGCAGGTAGCTGGAGATCCGCATGCGGGATTCGAGGTCGCTCTCGGACGGGAGGTGGCCGACCTCGGCAATGGCGCGCTCGTAGGTGTCGCGCCGGTACGCGGCCAGGTCGAGCTTCCACCTGACGTCGGGGTGGAGGATCGTATCGGCGGCGTCGAAGCGCATCTCGTCCAGCGCGATCCAGGGGTAGGCGTGGGCCCGCTGGACGCGGGGGTCGTGGAACTGGCGGTAGCCGCCGAAGATCTCGTCGGCCGACTCGCCCGACAGCGCCACGGTGGAGCGTTCCCGGATGGCCTTGCAGAGGAGGTACAGGGAGGCGTCCATGTCGCCCATGCCGGTGGGCAGGTCGCGGGCCGTGACGACCTTGCGGCGGATGTCGGGGTCGGCCAGCGTTCCGTGGTCGAGCACGATGTCGGCGTGCTCGGACCCGACGTGGGTGGCGACGTCGTGCACATACGGCGTGTCCGGGGTCGGGCGAACCGCGTCAGCATGGAAGTGCTCGGTCTGGCCGACGAAGTCGACCGCGAACGTGCGGACGCGCTCGCCGTCGGCGGCCAGTTGCCGGGCCGAGAGGGCGGTGATGGTGCTGGAGTCCAGCCCACCGGAGAGCAGCACGCAGCGGGGTACGTCGGCGACGAGCTGACGCCGCACGATGTCCTCCAGCAGCGCCCGCACCTGCGCCACGGTCTCGTCGCGGTCATCCTCGTGGGGCCGCGTCTCGAGCCGCCAGTAGTGGCGCTCGTGGACGCCGTCGACGTCCACGGTCAGGATCGTGCCCGGCTCCACCTCGCGCATGCCGGACCACACCGCGTGCCCCGGGGTCTTGACGAAGGCCAGCATCTCCCGCAGCCCGTCGGCGTCGACCGCCCGCGGGGCGAGCGGGTTGGCCAGGATCGCCTTCGGCTCCGACCCGAACAGCACCCCGTCGCTCGTCGGGTAGACATACAACGGCTTGATCCCCATCCGGTCGCGGATCATCACCAGCTTGCGTGTCCGGTCGTCCCAGATGGCGAAGGCAAACATGCCGTTCAGCCGCGCCGCCACGCCCTCGCCCCAGCGGAGGTAGCCCCGCAACACCACTTCCGTGTCGCTCGACGTCTCGAACTGCTCACCCGCCCGTCGCAGCTCCTCCCGCAACTCGGTGTAGTTGTAGGCCTCGCCGCTGTAGACCAACACGACCTCGCCCTCGGGGGTCCGAACCGACATCGGCTGCACCCCACCCTGCAGATCGATCACTGCCAACCGCCGATGCCCGAGGGCGGCGGGCCCAGAGATCCAGGTTCCGGAGGCGTCCGGGCCCCGGCACGCCATCGTCTGCGTCATGGCGTCGACGACGTCGCGCCTGCGGGCCAGGTCACGGTTGAACGAGATCCATCCCGTAATGCCGCACATGGCGCTCCTTCGGCTGGTCGGTTCGGCGATCCGAACGGACGCTCAGCTCTGTCTCTAGACGGCGTGTTGGAGGATTCTGGGTGTGGGGTTGTGTTGGGGGGGGTTGGTGAGGTCGATGTCGGTGGAGATGGGGTGGAGGTGGTCGCGGTGGTGGAGGTTGGTGAGGAGGTTGAGGAAGTCTTGGGTTTGGGTGGTGGTGTGGTCGCGGGCGGCGATGGCGATGAGGGGGATGGTGGCTCGGGGGTGGTTGATGGGTCGGTAGGTGAGGCCGGGCATGGGTCGGGTGGTGATGGTGGTGGCGGCGGCGAGGCCGATGCCGAGGCCGGCGGCGACGGCCATGGGGAGGAGGTCGGGGTCGTCGACTTGGAGGGTGATGTGGGGGTTGTAGCCGGCGGTGCCGCAGAGTTCGATGAAGCGGTCGTGGAGGCTCATCGAGGTGTGGCGGGCGACGGCGATGAATGGTTCGTGGCGGAGGTCGTGGAGGGTGATGGTTGGGTGGCGGGTGAGGGGGTGGTCGGCGGGGAGGACGATGACGATGGGGTTTTCGGCGATGAGGGTGGTGGTGAGGGTGCGGTCGGTGGTGGGTCCGTCGATGAGGGCGATGTCGAGTTCGTGGCGGCGGACGAGGTCGGTGAGTTCGGTGGTTCGGCCGGAGGTGAGGCGGGGGCGGACGGCGGGGCGGAGGCGGCTCCAGTGGCGGAGGACGACGGAGAGGAGGGGGGCGGCGACGGGGAGGTGGACGCCGACGGCGAGGGTGCCGGATTCGCCGGCTTCGGCGCGGCGGGCGGCGGTGGTGGCTTCGTCGACTTGGCGGGTCATGCGTTGGGCGACTTCGAGGAAGGCTTCGCCGGCGGGGGTGAGGCGGACGTGGCGGGCGGAGCGGTCGAAGAGCTGGACTTCGAGTTCGCGTTCGAGGCGCCGGACGTGTTGTGAGAGTGCTGGTTGGGCGATGAACATCCGTTCCGCGGCCCGCCCGAAATGTCGTTCCTCGGCTACCGCCATGAAAAACTTGATCTGGCGCAACTCCATCTCAGACCTCTCTCTC
>JAUZEY010000521.1 GCA_030838785.1 Actinomycetota bacterium
CGGAAGGAGTGGGCGGCGGGCAGCGGGATATCCCGGCCCTCTCCCCACCCCTTGACCAGCGGGGTCCGTCGGATCAGCGCGGGCGGGGCGATCCGGCTCAGGCGGCGGGCGGCGGCGGCGCTCAGGCGGTAGCCGGTGGGGGAGGCCCACAGCCGGGCCCAGGCGCCGAAGGCGAGGCGGCGGCCGCTGCGGAGGCCGGGCGGCGTGTCCTGAGGCCCGCCGGGCGCGTCGCCGGCGACGCCGACCGGCTCGCCGGCCGCCTCGCGGGAGGCCGGGCGGGAGGACGGCCAGGGCTTGGCCGGGGGGACGGCGGGGCCGGGGGTGCGGAGGTCGGCGCGGAGGCGGACGAGGAGGTCGGCGAGGGGGATCCCCACGGGGCAGGCCTCGGTGCAGGCTCCGCACAGGGACGAGGCGTCCGGGAGGTCGCGGCCCTCGGTACCGCCCGACAGCAGCGGGGTGAGCACCGCGCCCATCGGGCCGCTGTAGACGGCGTCGTAGGCGTGGCCGCCGATCCGGCGGTAGACCGGGCAGACGTTGAGGCAGGCCCCGCACCGGACACAGGCCAGCATCTCCTGGTACGGCGTGCCGAGCAGCGACCGGCGATTGTGGTCCAGGAACACCACGTGGAGCCGCTCGGGGCCGTCGACCTCGCCGGGGCGGCGGGGGCCGGTCATCATCGACAGGTAGGTCGACAGGCGCTGGCCGGTGGCGCTGCGAGTGAGCAGCGGCACCAGCACGCCGAGGTCCTCGAAGCGGGGGATGACCTTCTCCACCGGCATCACCGCCACATGGACCCGGGGCAGCGACGTGCACATGCGGCCGTTGCCCTCGTTGGTGACGAGGACGAGCGTGCCGGTGTCGACGGCGGCGAAGTTGACGCCGGTGATCCCCATGTCGGCGGCCAGGAACTTGCTCCGCAGCCGCTCCCGGGCGAAGGCGCACAGGGCGGTGCGGTCGTCGGGCACGTCCCGTCCCGCCACCTCGGTGAACAGCCGGGCGACCTGGGGCAGGGTCTTGTGCACCGCCGGGGCGATGATGTGCGACGGCATCTCGTGGGCCAGCTGGATGATGTACTCGCCGAGGTCGGTCTCCACCACCTCGATGCCGTCGGCCTCCAGGGCGGCGTTGAGGTGGATCTCCTCCGTGGCCATCGACTTCGACTTCACCGCTAGGCGCACGCCCTCCGCCCGGGCGATGCCGAGTACCACCTGGCGGGCCTCCTCGGGGCCGGCCGCCCGGTGCACCGTGATCCCCAGCGACTCGAGCTTGGCCTGGAGGCGGTCGAGCCAGCCGTCGAGGTCATCGAGCACCTCCCGGCGGATGGCCGCTCCCCGCCGGCGCTTCTCGACCATCTCCGGATCGGTGCGGGCGGCGGTCCCCTCCGCGCCGAGCGCCGCTGTGACCTTGCCCAGCGCCGTCTGCAGGTCGGTGTCACCGATGGCCCGGCGGGCCCGGTCGGCCAGCGACAGCCCGGCCGCGGTCTCGGTGTCCAGGGTCATCGGGTCGAGACTCCTCGCCCCGTGCCTTCCCCGAGGGCCCGCCCGAGGAGCTCGGCCACGTGGACGGGTTCCGGTCCCTGGCCCGTTCGCCGGCGGCGCCCGGCCAGGTGGAGGAGGCAGCCCGAGTCGCAGGCGGCCAGGTAGTCGGCGCCGGTGGCGGCGGCCTGGGCCAGCTTGTCGTCCGCCATCGGGGCGGAGATCTCGCCGTGCTTGGCGGCGAAGGTGCCTCCGAAGCCGCAGCACTGCTCGGGTTCGGCCATCTCCACCACCGTCGCCCCGGCCGCCTCCAGCAGCTCGCGCCCCGACGTCTTGAGGCCGAGCACCCGCAGGCCGTGGCAGGCGTCGTGGACCGTGACCGTCACCGACGGGTCGAGCGGCGCCGCCCGGGCGACCGTTTCCGTGGCGCCGAGCCGGTCGACGAGGAACGAGGTGAGCTCGTAGGTCCGGCCGGCGATCGCCGCTGCCCGCTCCGCCCACTCGCCGTCGAGAATCCGCGGGTACCAGTGGTGCACCATCGCCGCGCAGGACCCCGACGGCGTCACGACGGCCTCGTAGGGCTCGAAGACCTCGACGAAGTGCCGGGCGAGGACGGCCGCCGCCTCCGGCTCGCCGGTGTTCAGCGCCGGCTGGCCGCAGCACGACTGCGCCGGGGGAAACACCACCCGGCACCCCGCCGCCTCCAGCAGCCGCACCGCCGCCACGCCCGCCTGCGGTGCGAGCTGGTCGACCAGACAGGTGACGAAGAGAGCGACCTCCGTGGCCATCCCGGCAGCGTAGATCCTTCCGAAAGCGACCGAACCCCTGGGTACCATCGCCGCCATGAGCCCGCCCGACGTCTCCGTGCTCGTGGACCTCGAGGGCTGGCCGGAGGACACCGCACGGTTCCTCGCCTCGCTGGCCCGCCACCGCTGCGGCCGCTCGGTCGAGGTCGTCGTCGTGGACCGTCGGGCGCAGCCCGAGCCGCCCGCCGCCGCGCTTTTGGAGGGCGTGGCCCACCACGGCGGTGGGTCACGCCCCCGAGAAGCCGGATGCGCCCCCGCCCCGGCGTGGGACGGGTCCGCCACCTACCTCGCGGCGCCGCCGGGCACGGGCTTCGGCGCGGCCCAGTCTCTGGCGCTGGCTTCAGCCACCGGCATCGTCGTCGTGCTCGTCGATGCGTCGCTGGAGCTGACCGGCGATCTCCTCGGCGACCTCCTGGCCGCCCTCGACGATCCCACCGTGGCCGTGGCCGGGCCCTTCGGCCTCGCCACCGCCGATCTGTGCGACTACGAGGAGCGCACCGCGGGTGACGTCGCCGCCGTGCAGGGGTACTGCCTGGCCGCCCGCCGGGCGGAGCTCGTCGCCGCCGGCGGGGTGCAGGAACGGTTCCGGTGGTACCGCAACGCCGACATCGACGTGTCACTGCGGCTGCGGACGCTCGACGAGCCGCCCGTCCGGCGGGCCGTCGCCGCCGGCGCCGGGCACTGCACCCGCCACACGCACCGGGCCTGGGAGGCCACTCCCGAGGCCGAGCGCGGCGAACGGAGCCGGCACAACATGGGGATCGTCCACGAGGTCTTCTTCGGCCGGAAGGACCTGACGGTCTGACCCGATCAGGCCGGCTGCTTCAGCTTCAGCTCCTCGTGGCGGACCTCGGCCTGCTTCGTGGTCAGCAGCAGCCGGATAAGCCACCAGCCGGGATCGGTCTCGCCCCGGGCCAGGGCGAAGCGGGCCGACGTCGGGGCGGCGTGGTGGTTGTTGTGGAGCCCCTCGCCGCCCGAGATCCAGGCCAGCCACTGGTTGTTGGTGGCCAGGTTGTCGTAGGGCCGCCTCCCGTAGGTGTGGCCGACGGCGTTCACCGCTGAGTTGACGGCCAGGTAGACCACGGTGTGGATCCCGGCGGCCAGGAGCCCGGCCAGCGGGCCGAGCACGACGATGAGAAAAGCGATGCCGATGGCGAGGCCTCCGAAGGCATGGTCGAAGAGGGCCCGGTCCAGTCGGTCGGGGGGGAGGTCCCGGGAGTACTTCGTGACGGTCACGCCGTCCCGGATCGTGTCCCGGTAGAGCTTCACGTTCCCCACCTGAACGGCCCAGAAGCCCAGCACCACTGGGCTGTGGGGGTCTTGCGGGGTGTCGGAGAACGCATGGTGCTTGCGGTGCACGGCGACCCAGGCGCGGGGCGCGATCCCCGTCGTGACCCACAGGACGGACCGGAACACCAGCGCCACCGCCGGCCGTACCGTCAACGATCGGTGGGCCAGGACCCGGTGGAGGTATACGGTCGTGGCAAGGACCGACGCCTGCGTGACAAAGGCGGCCGCGAGCAGCGTGCGTGCGATCGGCATCGCCAGCACGGTACCCTACCGACTAGTCGGTAGGCAACGAGGGGGGACCGTGACGGAGTCGGGCGGCGAGCGGCTCGGTCAGCCCTGTCACAGCCCGCCTTCGGCGGCCGAGCGTACCCTTGGGTCGCCATGAGCGCGTTGGCCACACCACGCTCACCTACGACCCGGGACCTGATCCTGGCCGTCGCCACCCGACGCTTCGCCGACCAGGGCTACGCCGAGACGAGCCTCAACGACATCGCCGACGAGGTGGGGATCCGGCGCCCGAGCCTGCTCCATCACTTCCCGTCCAAGGACAACCTCTACCGGGCCGTGATCATGCACGCCTTCATCGACTTCTACACCCTGGTGGACGAGGCGGTCCTCGGCCCCCGGGAGGGATGGCCCCAGGTCGAGCGGGTGCTCGTGGCCGGCTTCCGGTTCTTCGAGGACCATCCGGAGTTCGTCCGGCTCGTCCGCCGGGAGGCGATCGAGGGCGGCCCCATGCTGGGCCAGGAGCTGGCCTCGTCGCTGCGGCCGCTGTTCGAGCGGGCCGTCGGGTTCTTCGAACGGGAGATGGAGGCGGGCCGGCTCCGCCGCTATGACGTCCGCCAGCTGCTCCTGACCGCCTACGGCGCCATGCTGTCGTACTTCTCCGACGCCCCGCTGATCGCCGCCCTGGTCGACGGCGACCCGCTGGCCGCCTCCGCGCTGGCCGTGCGCCAGCGCCACGTCATCGATCTGTT
Source organism: Actinomycetota bacterium (assembly GCA_030838785.1). Lineage (GTDB taxonomy): Bacteria > Actinomycetota > Acidimicrobiia > IMCC26256 > BP-133 > BP-133. The sequence goes on from JAUZEY010000521.1 coordinate 4,549, forward strand.
CCGCAACGCCCTCGAGCCGTAACCGCCTCGGCGGTCACGGCTCGGGAGATGGGACGGGTCCCCGGCGACGACCCGGGGAATGGTCATTGCCCGCGGCGCCGCCAGGTCGTGCCGTCCCGCCTGTCCGACACCTCGACGCCGAGCTCCTCGAGGGAGTCGCGCAGCCGGTCGCTCTCGGCCCAGTCGCGCTGCTCCCGGGCCGTTTGGCGGGCCTCGAGCAGCTCGGCCGCCCCCGCCGGCAACTCCTCGTCGCCCGGCGCCGCGTCGCCGGCCACGGCCGCCAGACCGAGGCCGAGCACCCGGTCCCAGTCGAGCACCAGCGCGGCGCGTTCGCCCGGGGCGACCGCCTCGTCCGCCACCAGCCCCCACACCGCCGTGATGGCCCGGGGAAAGTCGAGGTCGTCGAGGACGGCGTCCCGGAAGCGTTGGTCCCACTCCTTGGCCGCCGGCGTCTCGGGCGCGTCGAGGGCGTCGCCCCAGTCGGCCAGGTGGGCTCCGAGCCGGGCCCGGGCCTTGCCCGCCGCCGCCAGCGCGTCGGGAACGAACCGCAGCTGGCGCCGGTAGCGGCTGGTGAGGCACAGGTAGCGGAAGTCGAGCGGGTGGTGGCCCTCCTCCTCTAGGCGGTCGAGGGTCCAGACGTTGCCCGACGACTTGGCCATCTTCTGGCCCGAGAAGAGGAGGTGGTCGCCGTGGACCCATGTCGTGACCACCGGGTGGCCGAGGGCGCCCTCGCTCTGGGCGATCTCGTCCTCGTGGTGGGGGAAGGTCAGGTCGACCCCGCCGGTGTGGATGTCGAAACGCTCCCCCAGGTAGGCGACCGACATGGCCGAGCACTCGATGTGCCAGCCGGGATACCCCTCGCCCCAGGGGCTGTCGAAGCGGACCACCCGGCGGGGCCCGGCCGCCTTCCAGAGGATGAAGTCGGCCGGGTGCCGCTTGTGGTGGTCGACGGCCTCGAGCCGGTGGCCGGCCCGGAGCTGGTCGAGCGAGTTGCGGGACAGCCGGCCGTAGCCGGCGAAGGACGCGACGTCGTAGTAGACGGTGCCGCCGTCGACGTAGGCGTGACCCCGGTCGATGAGCCGGCCGATGAGGTCGATCATCTCGGCGATGTGGCCCGACGCCCGGGGGTAAACCTCGGCCGGGACGATGCCGAGCCGGGCGCTGTCGCGGTGGAAGGCCGCCTCGTACTTGGCCGCGATCTCCCCGGGGGCGAGCCCCTCGTCGGCCGCGGCCAGGAGCATCTTGTCCTCGCCCCGGTCGTAGACCTCGTCGGTCATGTGGCCGACGTCGGTGATGTTCATCACCTGCCGCACCCCGACACCGGTCCACACCAGCGCCCGGCGGATGAGATCGCCGAGCAGGAACGAGCGGAGGTTGCCGATGTGGACGGGCCGGTACACCGTCGGCCCGCAGGAGTACATCGACACCGTTCCCGGCACCAGCGGCCGGACGGACTCGACCGTGCGGGTCAGCGTGTTGTGGAGGCGCAGCATCGTCGCCCCATCACATCACAGCCGGCGACCCTCCGGGCAACCGCTCCCGCCACAGGGCCAGCCGGAGGGCGACGAGGCCCTTGACCGTCCGGGGGATCCGGGCCCGGATCGAGCTGCGGGCGGGGCGCTTCTCGACCACCTCGACGGGGACCTCGGCGCTGCGCAGGCCGGACCGCTCGGCCCGGAGGATCAGCTCGGTGTCGAACAGGTCCTGTCCGAAGCGGCAGTACTGGGCCAGGGGGGCCACGGCCTCCCGCCGCATGGCCTTCACTCCGTGGGTGTCGGACACCGACAGCCCAAACCCGTGCCGCAGAATCGAGGAAAACACCCCCGTCACCATCCGGCGCTGCCAGTTCCGGGTGTCGTCCGAGCCCGCCGACCGCTTGGAGCCGACGACCACCGCCGGCCCGTCGGGCGCCTCGACGAGGGGGACGGCCCGATCGAGGAAGCCGAGATCGCAGAAGTCGACGTCGAAGTTCACCACCACGTCGCCGACGGCGGCCAGGAGTCCGGCCCGCAAGGCGCGCCCGTAGTCGGCTTCGGGCAGCGACAGCGCCCGCAGCTCCGGGAACTCGCCGGCCAGGCGGTTGGCGATGGCGGCCGTGCCGTCGCTCGAACCGTTCTCGACGACGACGATCTCGAACGACCAGCTCCGCTCCCGCAGGCCGGTGGCGACCTCGCGCACCGATTCCTCCAGCATCCCCGCCTCGTTGTGGGCGGGGAGGACGACGGTGAGCGCCGGGGGCACGCCGGTAGGCTACCGACCTCGTGAACCGGAGTCGGTCCGCCCGCACCACCATTGTCCTGGTTGGGCTCTCGCTTCTCTGCGGGTGGTTGGCGCTGCGGCCCGAGGAGAGCGGTGCGGCGGTGGAGACGGCTTCCCGCCCGCTGTGGACGCTCGACCGCCTCCCGGCCGTCCTGGCCGAGGCTCAGGGGACGGTAGACCTCGAGCGCACCGTCGATCAGCTCCTCGCCGGCTCCGGCGCCCGGAGCTGCGTGGCGGTCTACGAAGGGGAGCGGCCCGTCCTCCTGCGCCGGCCCGACGACGCCCTCACCCCGGCGTCGACCCAGAAGATCCTGGTCGCCACCGCCGCCCTCGCCGTCCTCGGCCCCGACTTCCGGTTCGAGACGAAGGTGGTGTCCGACGGCCCGCCCCGCGACGGCGCGGTCGGCACCCTGTGGCTCGTCGGGGCGGGCGACCCGACGCTGGCCACCCCGGAGTACGCCCAGTGGCTCAAGGACCGGCCCCGCTACCAACTCCGCCAGGCGACCCCGCTGGCGGAGCTGGCCGACGGTTTGGCGTCGGCCGGGGTCCGGGCGGTCACCGGGAACATCGTCGGCGACGACTCCCGCTACGACCGGGCCCGTACCGTCCCGACGTGGAAGCCCAGCTACCTCACCGAGAACGAGGTCGGCCCCCTCGGGGCCCTGCTGGTCAACGACGGGTTCACGGTCTTCGACGCTCCCGAGCATCGGGCGGACGATCCTGCGGTGCATGCGGCGGGGGAGCTGACAAGGCTCCTTCAAGCTGTCGGGATCAGCGTGGGCAGTCCGGCGAGCTCCGGTGTGGCTCCGGCTGCGGACGGGAGAGTCACCCTGGCCACGGTTCGGTCCGCGCCGCTGTCGGACATCGTGGCCGGCATGCTCCGGGAGAGCGACAACACCGCCGCCGAGCTCCTCACCCGGGAGCTCGGTGTCGCCCGGGCCCATGACGGCTCCACTGCCGCCGGCACGAAAGTCATCGTCGATGCCCTGGCCGCGGCCGGCCTTCCCACCACCGGCCTCCGCCTCGGCGACGGCTCCGGCCTCGAGGCCACCAACCGGGCCGGCTGCGCCGTCCTGGCCGCCGCCCTCCGCCGGCCCGATCGGAGCGGAGCGCCCGCCCTGTCACCGCTCCTGGCCGTGGCCGGACGGTCCGGCACTCTGGCGCTGCGCCTGGCCGACACCCCCCTCGACGGGAAACTGCGGGCCAAGACCGGCTCGCTCGACGGCGTCAGCGGCCTGGCCGGATACGTCGAAGGTCGCCGGGCGCTGTCGTTCGCCTTCCTGGCCAACGGGAGCCTGAGCGACGCCGCCGGTCGCCTCCTCCAGGACCGTCTCATCGCCGTGCTCGCCGCCTATCCCGGTCCGCAACCGCGCCTATGAGGGGCGAATACAGTGTGCGCCGTGGCCAAAGAAGCGAAAGCCAAGGCGCGGAACCCCACCGGTGACGCCAGAGAACTCGTCGACCTCGTCATCGCCTACGCCAAGCAGGAGACGCTCGAGCCGCTCAAGGGCCTCGGCAAGAACGCTGCTCTGGGGCTGGGCGGCGCCGTACTGCTGGGGATCGGCGGTCTCTTCTGCTCCATCAGCGCCCTCAGGGCGATGCAGAGCGAGACGGACTTCTTCGAACGGCACAATCTCAGCTACCTGCCCTACCTCTTGACCGTCGTCATCCTGGTGGCGCTGTCGGCGATCGGCTGGGCCGGCCTGGGACCGGGGAAGAAGGACCGATGAAGGGCAACGGGTCCGGCCGCATCACCCGGGCCGACATCGAGGCGAAGCTCCGGGCCATCCGGGACGACATCGAGCCGGTCGGGGAACAGGCCAAGGGTGGGCTGATGGCCGTCGCCCCGGTGGTGGCGGTCGTCCTCATCGTCGGCGCCTACCTCCTCGGGAAGCGGTCGGGCCGGAAGCGCCGGGCCGTCATCGAGATCCGCCGCCTGTGATCAGCCTCCTGCGCCGGCTGTCGCGGCTGGGCTTCAGCAAGGGGATGCGGGGGGGCGGACGGGCCTGGCTGGCCCTCGGAATCCTCAGCTGGTTCGTGGCCCGAAGCCGGGAGAAGAGCAAGGAGCCGCCGCCGACCTACCGGGAGGTGCTCTCCCCCGGAGAGTCGATCGCCATCCGCATCTTCGAACCCCCTGGTTGACCGGCCGGTAGCCTGGGAGGAGTGAAGGTCCTCCTCCGAAACCCCCGTCGTGAGCTGGAGATGCCCGGGCCGGTGCGCGTCGCCCGCCTGCTCGAGACGCTCGGAATCAACCCCGAGACCGTGCTCGTGATCCGCAACAACACGCTCGTCACCCACGACGAACGCCTCGAGGAACCCGACACCATCGAGATCCGCCCGGTGATCTCGGGCGGCTGAGCCATGAAGGCCGAGCCATGAAGTGCCGCCGCTGCAAAGCCCCCGCGCTCATCGACGTGCGCCGCCACAACGCCGCCTTCTGCGCCGACTGCTTCGTGCGGCACTGCCAGGAGCAGGTCCGCCGCGCCATCGACGGGTTCGACATGATCCAGCCCGGCGAGCGGGTGCTGATCGCCGTCTCCGGCGGGAAGGACTCGCTGGGCGCCTGGGAGCTGCTGGTCGACCTCGGCTACGAGACCGACGGCCTCTACCTCGGGCTGGGGATCGGGGAGTACTCCGACTCCTCCGGCCGTTACGCCCGGGAGTTCGCCGCCGCCCGGGGCCTCAAGCTGCTCGAGGTCGACATCCCCGGCGAGTACGGCTTCGACATCCAGACGGCCGCCGCCACCGTCCGCCGCCCGCCCTGCGGGGCCTGCGGTCTGTCCAAGCGGCATCTGTTCAACCAGGCGGCCCTCGAGGGCGGCTACGACGTCGTCGCCACCGGCCACAACCTCGACGACGAGGCGGCCGTCCTGTTCGGCAACGTGCTGCGGTGGGACGCCGAGTACCTCGGCCGGCAGTACCCCGTCCTGCCCGCCGCCCCGGGGTTCGTCCGCAAGGTCAAGCCCCTGGTGCGGCTGTCGGAGCGGGAGATGGCCGCCTACTGCGTGATGCGGGGCATCGACTACATCGTCGAGGAGTGCCCCATGGCGGAGGGCAACCGCCACCTGGCCTACAAGGAGGCGCTCAACACGCTGGAGCAGAAGTCGCCCGGCGCCAAGGCCAACTTCCTCTTCTCGTTCCTGGAACGGGGCCACGAGCGCTTCGTCGCCGACGCCGAGACGGAGCGGGGCGAACTCACCCCCTGCACGGTGTGCGGGTCGCCCACCACGGGCGAGGTCTGCGCCTTCTGCCGCATGGGCGAGCGGGTCCGGGGCCGGGACGGCGCGTGACCCACCCCACCGGAAACCAGCACAGGCCGTTCCGACCCGGCGAGCGGGTGCTGCTCATCGACTCCAAGGCCCGCCGCTACATGATCACGCTGGCCGAAGGCGGCAGTTTCTCCACCCATGCCGGCACGATCCCCCACGCCGACCTCATCGGCCGCGACGAGGGGATCCTCCTGCGGTCGTCGCACGGCGCCCGACTGCGGGCCGTTCGGCCCACCCTGTCGGACTTCATCCTGAAGATGCCCCGGGGCGCCCAGGTGATCTATCCCAAGGACATCGGGCCGATCCTGGTGCTGGCCGACATCTTCCCGGGGGCCCGCCTCCTCGAGGCCGGAGTCGGGTCGGGGGCCCTGTCGATGGCGCTGCTCCGGGCCGTGGGGACGGAGGGCTCGGTCGTCGGATACGAGCTCCGGGAGGACTTCGCGGCGAAGGCGGTCAAGAACGTCGAGTCGTTCCTCGGGCCCGACCAGCCCTACCGGGTGGAGCTCCGCGACGTCTACGAGGGCATCGAAGAAGCAGAGCTGGACCGGATCGTGCTCGACCTGCCCGAGCCGTGGCGGGTGGTGAAGCACGCCACGGTGGCGCTGCGCCCCGGCGGGATCCTGCTTTCCTACCTGCCCACCATCGGCCAGGTGGCCCGGCTGCGGGAGGAGCTCGACGGGTCGCCGTTCGGGCTGGCCGAGACGCTCGAGGTCCTTCAGCGGACGTGGCACGTCGAGGGCCAGTCGGTCCGCCCCGACCACCGCATGGTGGCCCACACCGGGTTCCTCACCGTCGCCCGGCTCCTCGATCCCGACCTTCCGGAAGTCCCAGGGTTCGGGGTGGCCCCGGAGAGCACAGTTTGAACCTCCTGGACCTGTTCATCGTCATCGTCGGCGCCGCGGCGGCCTACGGCGGGTACCGGCTGGGGTTCCTGGCCCGGATCTTCTCCTGGGCCGGGCTGGCCATCGGCGCGCTGGTGGCCGACCGCTTCCTGCCCGACGTCGTCTCGTTCTTCTCCTCCTCCGACCCCCAGATCCGGCTCATCGCCGCCATCTCCTTCCTGGTCGGCGCCTCGATGCTCGGCCAGGGCATCGGCCTGGCCGTGGGCAGCCTCCTCCACGCCGCCCTCCCGATGGGGGCCGGGTTCCGCCAGGGCGACCGGATCGCGGGCTCCGTGCTCGGGGTCGTCGGGGTCCTGGCCGCGGTGTGGGTCCTCACACCGGCCTTGGCCGCGGTCCCGGGTTGGCCGGCTGACGCCGCTCTCGGCTCGGCCATCGCCCACGTGGTGGACGATCTTGCTCCCAGCCCGCCGGAGACCATGCAGGCGCTGCGCCGCTTCGTCCAGGACGGCACGTTTCCGGCCGTCTTCAACGAGCTGCGCCGTTCCCCGACGGTCGGTCCACCGCCCATCGAAGGGCTGCCGGAGGCCGTCCACCAGCGGGTCGTGCAGTCGACGGTGAAGGTCACCGGGGAGGCGTGCCGGCGCATCCAGGAGGGGAGTGGCTTCGCCGCCATGGCCGACATGATCGTGACCAACGCCCACGTGGTGGCGGGGGAGAAGGCGCCCCGGGTCGAGACGCCCCAGGGGAAGAACCTCGCGGCCACGGTCGTGCTCTTCGACACCAACCGCGACCTCGCCCTCCTGCGGGTCCCGGGCCTGTCGGAGGAACCCCTGCAGGTCGGCAAGGCCAAGGAGGGCGACGCCGGCGCCGTCTACGGGCACCCCGGCGGCGGAGACCTCCGGGCGGCCCCGGCCAAGATCAGCCAGGAGCTGATCGCCGTCGGACGCGACATCT
>JAUZEY010000527.1 GCA_030838785.1 Actinomycetota bacterium
TCGAGGTCGCCTCGGCCGCCGAACTGAAGCTGGTCACCGCCACCGGGGTGCCGGCCTCGGCCGTGCTCTACAGCAATCCTGTCAAGCCGCCGGGCCACATCGTCGAGGCCTACGCCTCCGGCCTTTACCGCTTCGCCTTCGACTCGGAGCCGGAGGTCCACAAGCTGGCCCGCTACGCCCCGGGGGCGTCGGTCTACGCCCGCCTGCGCGTCAACGACGAGGGCAGCATGTTCCCGCTGTCGAAGAAGTTCGGCACGTCTGTCGACGAGGCCGCCCGGCTCCTCGAGCTGGCCCACGGCCTCGACCTTGTCCCTTACGGGGTGACGTTCCACGTGGGATCCCAGTGCACCACTCCCATGGCCTGGGACCGGGCTCTCGAGGACTGCGCCGCCGTCATGCGCCGGCTCCTCCGGCGGGGGATCCGGCTGTTGATGGTGGACCTCGGCGGGGGATTGCCGGCCCGCTACACCGCGCCGGTCCCCGAACTGGCCACGATCGCCTCGGTCATCCGCACGGCGCTCACCCGCCTCCCGTATCAGCCCGCGCTGCTGGCCGCCGAGCCGGGGCGCTACCTGGTGGCGGAGAGCGGCGTCCTCGCCGCCTCCGTCATCGGCGTCGCCGACCGGGACGGGCAGCGCTGGGCCTTCCTCGACGTCGGTGGCTACAACGGGCTGATGGAGGCCGTCCAGACGGGCGGCCGCTGGCTCTTCCCCCTGCTCACCTCCCGGCCCGACCCGTTCCGGGAGTCGACCGTGCCGACCGTCGTGACGGGCCCGTCGTGCGACAGCAGCGACACGATGTTCTACGACGCCTCGCTGCCCGCCGGTCTCGAGGTCGGCGACCGCGTCTACATCGGCTCGGCAGGGGCCTACACCAACGCCTACGCCACGGCCTTCAACGGCTTTCCCGTTCCCACGCTGCACTTCGTGGACGGCCGCCCCGTAGCGCAGCGCCCGGTGCCGGTGCCGGTGCCGGCGCTGGTGACGGTGTAGCGCTCGATGCTCGCCTCCCTCGTCGCCGCCCTCGGCGCCGCCGTCGCCTTCGGCATTGCCTCCGTCCTCCAACAGGCCGGCGCCCGGCGGCCGCCGTTCCGCCGGCGGATCGGCATCGGCCTGATCGCCGACCTGGCCCGCCAGCCGCTCTTCGTCGCCGGTGTGGCCCTCGACGCCGGCGGGTTCATCCTCACCTACCTGGCCCTGCGCCACCTGCCGCTCTTCGCCGTCGAGTCCGCCGTCGCCTCCGCCGTGGCCGTCACCGCTGTGGCGGCCCGGTGGGTGGGCGACCGCCTCACTCTCTCCGAGCGGGTCGCGGTGGGGGCCGTCGTCGTCGGCCTGGCCCTCGTCGGGGCGTCGGCCCTTCCCGAGGGGCCCCCGTCCCTCGGCTCGCTCCCCCGGCTGCTGCTGCTGGCCGGCGTGCCCGCCCTGGCCCTCCTCGGGGTGGCGGTGAGCGCCCGGGTCGCCGGACGGCCGGCCGCCCCCGTGCTCGGGGCCCTGGCGGGAACCAGCTTCGCCTTCTTCGGGGTCGCCTGCCGGGTACTGCCCGCCTCGGGCGGGCTCACCGACCCGCTCGCCTGGGCGGCCGTGGCCTACGCCGCCCTCGGCCTCGTGCTCTACGGCGCCGCCCTCCAGCGGGGGCCGGTCACCGCCGTCGCCGCGGCCACCTCGGCGGTCGAGGTGCTCATTCCCGCCATCGTGGGCCTGGCCCTCGCCGACGGCGCCCGCCGCGGTCTCGGCGGCCTGGCCGTGGCCGGCTTCCTGCTGACCGTGGGAGCCACGCTGTGCCTCATCCGCTCCGAGTCGCCGGCGCCTGCGTCCGTCTCCATTCCCTTACAGACCTCAAGTTGACCGGTTTGGGCACCGTTACGCCAAACGTGACCAATCTCGCGGCCCCCCGTCCGTTGCTCCGTCGCTTCGGAGCCGAGATCCTCGTGGGGCTGGTCGCGGTCGCCTGGAGCGCCTACCTGCTCCTGGCCTCGGACCCCCGCTCGACCCAGACGGTCTCCAACCTCGGGCTGTCGATCGTCCCCCTGGTGGCGGCCATCGGCTGCTTCCGGCGGGCCCTCGGCCTGACCGGGCGCCTGCGGTGGTCGTGGGCCCTGCTCGGTGCCTCGTGCCTGGCCTGGGCGACGGGCCAGACGATCTGGACCTGGTACGAGTCGTGGCTGAGCCACGAGGTGCCCTTCCCCTCCTTGGCCGACGCCGGGTACCTGGCGGCCGTGCCGCTGGCCTCCGCCGGCCTCCTCACCATGCCGACCGTCCCCACCCGCCTGGCCGGGATGCTGCGGATGATCCTCGACGGCCTGGTGGTGGCCCTGGCGCTGTTCTGCACCAGCTGGATCCTGGTGCTCGGCCCGCTGTTCAAGGCCGGCGGCGACGGGCTGCTGGCCACCGTCCTCAGCCTGGCCTACCCGGTCGGCGACGTCGCCACCATCACCATCCTGCTCTACGCCGTGATGCGCTCCCGCCACGGCGGGGAGGCCAGCCGGCAGCCGCTCTACCTGTTGGGCCTCGGCCTGGCCGGCATCGCCGTGGCCGACAGCGGTTTCGTCTACCTCACCAGCCAGGGGTCCTACGCCTCGGGCAGTTTCATCGACATCGGGTGGTTCGTCGGTTTCGCCGTTCTCTTCGTCGCCTCCCGCCGGCCCGAGCGGCCGCTGCCCTGCACCGAGGCCCGGGAGGTGCCGTCGTTCTCGTCGGTGGCCGTGCCCTACGTCCCGGTCGTGATCGCGGCCGGCACGGTTCTCTTCCAGCACCTCCGGGGCGACCCCCTCGACGGTGTCACCGTCTTCGCGGCCATGGGCGTCCTGCTGTTGATCGTCGGGCGCCAGGTGCTCACGCTGCTCGAGAACCTGACCCTGATGCGCACCCTGGAGGAGCGAGTGGAGAGCCGTACCGCCGATCAGAAGCGCCTCGAGGAGGAGTTGACCCACCAGGCCTTCCACGACTCGCTGACCGGGCTGGCCAACCGGGCCCTGTTCAAGGACCGGGTCGGGCACGCCCTGGCCCGCCAGCAGCGCCGGCGCCGCTCCCTGGCCGTGCTGTTCCTCGACCTCGACCGCTTCAAGGCCATCAACGACAGCTTCGGGCACGCCTCCGGTGACGCCCTGCTCATGGCCGTCAGCGGCCGGCTGCTGGGCTGCGTACGGGCAGAGGACACCGTCGCCCGCCTCGGCGGCGACGAGTTCGCCATCCTGGTCGAGAACCTGGCCAGCGACTCCGAGGTGAACATCGTGGCTGATCGGGTGCTCGCCGCCTTCCGGGACCCGATCCTCATCGAGGACCGTGAAGTGGTGGTGGCCGCCAGCCTCGGCGTCGCCCTGTCCGACACCGGCACCGAGTCCGCCGACGACCTGCTCCGCAACGCCGACCTGGCCATGTACGGGGCCAAGGGCAACGGAGGAGGGGCGTCGCGGCGCTACGTCCCGGAGATGCATGCCGGCGTACTGGAGCGCCTCGAGCTGGAAGGCGATCTGCGCCACGCGCTGGCCCGCCGGGAGCTCCGCCTGGAGTACCAACCGATCATGGACCTCCAGACCGGCAGGGTGTCGGGAGCCGAGGCGCTGCTGCGCTGGAAGCACCCCACCCGGGGCAACGTCTCGCCGGCCAGCTTCATCCCGGTCGCCGAAGCCAGCGGCCTCATCGTCCCCATCGGGGAGTGGGTCCTGCGCCGGGCGTGCCAGGAGGCCCGGCGATGGGGCGACGTCATTCCGGGCGGCGACAGCCTGACCATCAGCGTGAACCTGTCACCCCGCCAGCTCCAGACGGCGGAACTGCCGTCGATGGTGCCTCACGCCCTGCTCGAATCGGGCCTCCCCGCCCACCGGCTGGTGCTGGAGATGACCGAGAGCATCCTCGTCGACCGGACGGACGAGACCCTGACCCTGCTCCACGAGCTGCGCCGGCTCGGCGTGCGGCTGGCCATCGACGACTTCGGGACGGGCTACTCCTCGCTCAGCTACCTCCACCGCTTTCCCTTCGACGTGGTGAAGATCGACCAGTCCTTCGTCGAACGGATGTCCGACGAATCGCCGGAGGCGAGCCTGGCCGGCTCGATCGTCCGCATCGGCCAGGGCCTGCGCCTCACCACCGTGGCCGAGGGCATCGAGACCGCCACCCAACTCGGCGCGCTGCGCTCCATGGGCTGCGAGCTCGGCCAGGGCTTCTACTACGCCCCCTCCCTCTCGCCCGCCGACTTCGAGGCCTTCGCGGTGGGGGTCATCGCCGAGCGCCGCGCCAGCTGAGACCCACCCCTGGGAAAAGCCGTCAGCCCGCGGTCGCCGGAGCGACCGCGGGCTGGTAGGGGGACGGGGGACGGTCAGTTGACGGCGGGGCTAGGCGACCTGGCGGGCGGGGCGACGCTTCGCCGCCTCGCTCAGGAGGGTCAGCGCTGCACCAAGGGCCAGCGCCAGCCCACCGAGGAAGGCCAGGTCGGCCGATCGGCTCCCGGTGCGGGGCAGCGGTGCTGCCGGCTTCGTGAGCACCTCACCGAGCACCGTCGTGGGAGCGGCGGTGGGGGTGGTCGTCTCCTGCTTGATGCCCTCGACCTTGGGCGCCTGGGTCGTGGTGGTCGTCGGCGCCAGGGTGGCGCATGGAATGGCTAATCCCGACAATGGGCCGTCCAGCCCCGCCGTAACCTGAAGACATCAGA
>JAUZEY010000560.1 GCA_030838785.1 Actinomycetota bacterium
CAGTCGACGGCCCGAAGGCCGGGTCGACGGCCGGGCCGGGGGCGGCGACGGGGCCGTCGACCTGACGGCGGGCGTTGTCCGCCGCCACGGGGTGGATGGCCAGGTTGAGGGTCATCGCGGGATGGACCGCCCGGGGATGGACGGCGAAATCGGTGAGGAAGTTGACGGCCGGCACGGTGATCCGACCCTCCTGGCGCAGCCGGCCGACGACGAGCGTGGCGAACGAGTACGTCGAGACGACGACGTCGGGCCGGACGGTGTCGACCCAGCCGAGGGTGCGGGCCCCGGACAGGGACCGCTCGAAGCGCACGAACGGAGCCCACAGCCGGGGATGGCGGTAGAACAGCTGGTAGCTGCGCTCGTAGCTCTCCGGCATCGTCCGGAGCTGGAAGAGGTAGAAGTCCCGCCACAACCGGGCCAGCGTCCTCGGGAAGGCGTCGAGGAAGTCGACGACGACCGCCTCGCCGCCCCGGGCCTCGATCCGCCGTGACAGCTCCCGGGCGGCGCCTTCGTGGCCGGCGCCCATGCTGGCCGAGATGACGAGCACTCTCCCCACCGGCGGGAACCTACCAGCGCCGATCCTGAATCCCGGAGATGATCGCCGGTTCCGCCCGCCGTGGGCCCGGGAGGGTTAGCGTCTGCGGGTGGCGCCGCCCAGGGTGGGGAACTTCCGGTTGAAGGACGTGTTCACGCTCGTGAACCTGCTGAGCGGCGTGGTGGCGGTCCACTACATCGTCGCCGGGCAGCTCCACCGGGCCGGCTACGCCGTCCTCGTCGGCTACCTCGGCGGCGACCTCCTCGACGGCACCGTCGCCCGGCGGACCGGGACCGGCAACCGGTTCGGCGCCGAGTTCGACGCCATCAGCGACCACTTCGTCCACGTCGTCGTCCCCGGGCTCATCGTCTACAGCGCCTACCGGCGCGGTGGCCACGAGCTCGTCGGGCTCGTCCTCATGGGGACGCTGGTGGCGACGGCCACGGTCCGCCACGCCCGGCTGGCCGCCGAGCGGTTCGACTTCCCGCTGTGCTGGTGCGGGCTGCCCCGCACCATCAGCGGGTTCGTGGCCATGTCGTTGCCGCTGTCCCACACCTTCTTCGCCGCCAACCCCTGGCGCTACGCCACCGGCGTGGCCGTCATCATCCCGCTCTGCGTGCTGAACCTGGTGCCGATCCCGTACATGACCCACCGGGGCCAGCGGGCGATGCAGCCGTGGGTGAAGGCCATCGTCGCCGTCTACTTCGCCGCCCCGGCGGTCATGTTCCTGGCCGACCGGGCCGACCTCTTCGACGTGTTCTTCGTCGGCGCCGCCGGCTACGCCGCCGCCGGCTGGTTCCCGGTCCGTCCCGACGAGCGGCGGGCGTTCTACGCCGAGTACCGCCGCTGGTCGGCGGCGCTGGCCGGCTGAGGCCGCCGGCCGGCGGGGCGCACGGGGGCTAGGCCCGCCCCGGCCTCCGGAAGTACGCCGCCACCTCGTCGCAGACCCGGTCCACCACGACCTCGGGCATCGCCGAGTGCAGCGGCAGCGAGATGATCTCCTCGCCGACCTGCTCGGTGACCGGGAGGGGCCCGTGGCGGTAGTGGCGGAAGCGGGTGTGGAGCTGCGCCGGCCGCCAGTGGATCCCCGTCCCGATCCCCCGCTCGGCGAGATGGGCCCGGAGGTCGTCCCGGATGCCGGGGGCGACCCGGATGTAGTACAGGAAGGGGTTCACGTCGTCGAAGTCCGTCGGCGGCAACCCGACGCCCTCCACCGTCTTGAGGCGCTCCTGGTAGCGCCGGCAGGCCGCCTGCCGGCCGGCCCGGATCCGGTCCAGTTTGGCGAGCTGGGCCAGGCCCACGGCGGCGTGGACGTTGGACAGGTGATAGCGGTACCCGATGTCCACCGCGTCGTAGTCCCACGTCTTCTCGTTGCGGTAGCTCGCCGTCACCGGCAGATCCGAGCCGAGCAGCCGGAGGTGGCGGAGCCGGTGCAGCTCGATCTCGTCGGTGACGACGACCACGCCGGCGTCGATGGCGGTGAGCGCCTTGACGGGGTCGAAGCTGAAGATGCACAGGTCGGAGAAGCTGCCCACCGGCCGGCCGTGGTACGCCGAGCCGAAGGTGTGGGCGGCGTCATGGACCGTCCGCAGCCCCCGTTCGGCGGCGAGGGCGGCGGCGGCCTCGTGGTCGCAGAGATGCGGCCCGTAGTCCATCAGGACCACCGCCCGGGTGGCCGGGCCGACGAGCTCGGCGGCCCGGTCGACGTCGACGCACAGCGTGAGGGGGTCGATGTCGCAGAACACGGGCTCGGCGCCGACGGCCACGATCGCCTGCACGTCGGCGAGGTGCGTGAAGGCCGGGACGACGACCTCCGTCCCCGGTCCGGCCCCGGTCAGGATCATGGCCAGGTGCAGGGCGGCGTGGCCGGTACTGACCGCCACGGTGGACCGCCCGCCGGCGTCGACCGCCCGGTGGACGGCCTCCTCGAAGGCGGCGACGGTCCCGCCCATCCCGAGCCAGCCGGCCGCGAGCTCGGCCGAACCGGCGGCGATCTCCTCCGTCTCGACCAGGGACTGGTAGAGCGGGATCGGCTCGGGAAGGCTGCGGTCAGGGGTCACGGGTGTAAATGGTCAGTGCCCGGAAGGTGTCGTCGCAAGCCGGAGGACATGCCGGAGGATACGTCGGGGCACCACCGGGATGGTGGAACGGGGACGGCCGGACGACCGGCGCTGCCGTAGGATCCGGCGGTCATGGCCCTCGATTCGCTGCTCCCCGCCCCGGCCGCGTCGCTTGAACCGGCTCCCGACCGTGACCAGCGCCAGGGCCGACCAGAACGCGGCGACGCCGCCGGCGGCGTCGAGGATCCAGTGGTTGGCGGTCACGACGATCGCCGTCAACGTCACCAGGGGATAGACGGCGGCCAGCACCTTGGCCCACCGGCGGGACAGCAGGGGCACGAGCACCCAGGCGCACCACACCGACCAGCCGATATGGAGGCTCGGCATGGCCGCGAAGGGGTTGGTGTCCCTCATCGACCCGGAGTCGAGCGGCCCGAGCCCGCCCCAGCGGGCGGCGGTGTCGACGAAGCCGTAGCGGGCCGGCATGTAGCGGGGCGGCGCCAGCGGGTAGAGGGCGAAGACGACGAGCGAGACGAAGCACATCACGAGGAGGACGGTCCGGGCCCGGGAGTAGCGCTCCGGGCGGCGCCTCCACAGCAGCCACAGGGCGAGGACGGGGACCACGAAGTGGACCGTCCCGTAGTAGATGTTCCAGAACTGCAGCACCGTCGTGTGATCGATGAAGGCCCGCTGGAGACGGCCCTCCTGGTACAGCCCGAGGGCCCGCTCCAGGCGGATCAGGTCCTCGGCGTGGCGGACGGCCGGCCCGGCCGGCGGGTGGATGTGGCTCCGGATCGTCCCGTAGGTCTCGTAGAGCACGACGAAGACGGCCGCCTCCCGCCATCCCCGACTCCACCGCATGCCGATCCCCCGGCGACCCCCAGGGCGCCCCGGGGCGCCTCCGATGACGGCGCATCCTAGGGGGGTGGCCGGGGTCCGATGGGCAACGGTGGCGGGCGCCGCGGCGCTGGCCGCCGGGCACGCCGGTCCCGCCGTCTCGGTGATCGGCCCCCTCCGGCGGGCGGTCCTGCCCCGCCTGGCCGGCGGCGGGAGAGGCGACCACGTCGCCCTGACGTTCGACGACGGGCCCGACCGGGCCTCCACGCCGGCCTTCCTGGAGGCGCTCGACGGTCTGGGCTGGCGGGCCACCTTCTTCATGCTCGGATGCATGGTCGAGCGCGACCCGGGCCTCGCCGGCGAGGTGGCCGCCGCCGGCCACGAGGTCGCCCTCCACGGCTACGACCACGTCTCGCACCTCCGCCGGGCGCCGGGCCCCGTCGAAGACGACCTCCGGCGGGGCTTCGACGTCGTCGCCGGCGCCACCGGCCACGCCCCGGTGTGGTTCCGGCCCCCCTACGGGCACCTCTCCGGCGGGACCTGCCGGGCCGCCCGCCGGCTCGGGCTCCGCACCGTCCTGTGGACGGCGTGGGGTCGGGACTGGACCGCCACGGCCACGCCGGCCAGCGTCGTCGGCCGGGTCGGCCGGGGCGTGGGGCCCGGCGCGACGGTGCTCCTCCACGACTCGGACTGCACCTCGGCGCCGCTGTCGTGGCGCTCGGCGCTCGGCGCCCTCCCGGGCCTGGCCGACCTCTTCGCCGCCCGGGGGCTGGCGGTCGGGCCCCTGGCCGACCATGACGTGTGAGCCTGACGACGACCAGGCCATGACGACGACCGGGCCATGACGATGCATCCGGCGCTGGCCGCCGGTCACCACGTCCTGGCGGCCCGTTTCGGTGTCGTGGCCCTCAGCCTGGCGGCGGCGTTCCTCTATGCCGTCACGTCCGTCCTCCAGCACGGCGCGACGCAGGCGGTCCCGAGCGGACGCCTCCTGCGGCCGTCCCTGCTGGCGGCACTGGTGCGCCAACCACGGTGGCTGGCCAGCCACGTCGTCGACGCCACCGCCTACGTCCTGCAGTTCCTCGCCCTGCGGGCCGGTTCGCTGGTGGCGGTGGAGACGCTCCTCGTCACCGGGCTCCTGTTCGCCCTGCCGCTCGGGGCGGCGGCCAGCCACCGGCGCCCGCAACGGCTCGACTGGCTGTCGACCGGCGCCATCGTCGCCGGCCTCGGCATCTTCCTGGTCGCGGCCCGGCCGGTCGTGGGGGCCGGCAACACGTCGCGGTTCGGTTGGGTGGTGACCTCCGTCGCCGTCGGCGTCGGCATCGTCGGACTCGTGGCGGTGGCCGAGCGGGGCCCGGGGCGGTGGCGGGCCCCGGCGCTCGGCGCCGCCAGCGGCGCCCTCTTCGCGCTGACGGCGGCGCTGGCCAAGGCGTCGGGCCATCTGCTCGACCGGGGCCTGGGGCACGCCCTGGGCTCGTGGCAGCCCTACGCCCTGGCGGCGCTGGCCATCGTCGGCGTGGTGCTGTCGCAGAGCGCCTTCTACGCCGGGCCGCTCCAGGCGTCGCTGCCGATGCTCACGATCACCGAGCCGCTGGTGGCCGGGGCCATCGGCCTGGCCGCCTTCCACGAGCACGTCGCCACGCACGGTCTGCGGGCCGTCGGCGGAGCGGCGGCGGTGATCATGCTGGTCGGCGGGATCGTCGGCCTGTCCCGCTCCCCCCTGGTGATCGGCCCCGACGTCCCGGCCGAGGAATCACGGCCGAGGTGACGGCCGGACGCTCCCCGGACGCGCCATCCGTGGCCCCCCGCCGCGGCGGGCGGCGGCGCGTCGTCGTCCACGCCGCCCGGGTCGTCGTCGGCCTGGGCCTGGCCGCCCTGGCCGTCTCGGTCGTGAGCAGCCGGAGCGGGGAGTTCACCGGGACGGCCGCCCTGGTCGAACACGCCCGCTGGCAGTGGCTCGTCCTGGCCCTGCCGGCCGAGGCGGCGTCGCTCCTGGCCTACGCCGCCCTCGAGCGCCGGCTGCTCCGGGCCGGCGAGACGGCCATCCCGCTCCGGACGCTGCTGCCCATCACCCTGGCCGGGAACGCCATCCAGAACTCCCTGCCCGGCGGCCCGGCGTGGGGCGCCGGCTTCGCCTTCGGGCAGTTCCGCCGCCGGGGCGCCGACGCCGTGCTCGCCACCTGGGCGCTCCTCGCCACCGGGTTCGTGAGCGGAGCGGCGCTCGTCGTCCTCACCATCGCCGGCGTGGTCGCGGCCGAGGGCCAGGCCGCCGCCAACGGCCTCGTCGAGGCGGTCGTGGTCGTGGCCGCCGTCGCCGTCGCCGTCGGCGTGGCCGTCCGGTCGGGCCTGCACGCCCGGTGGGCGCCGCGCCTCCTCACGGTGCTGGTCCGGATCTCGCAGCGCCTCATCCGCCGCCCGGCCGGCGACCCGGCGGTGGTCGTGCGCGACGCCTGGGCCCGCCTGACCGCCGTCCGGCCGACCGTCGGCGACTGGACGGTGGCCGGCGCCTGGGGGATCAGCAACTGGGTCCTCGACTGCGCCTGCCTGGCGCTGGCCTTTCCGAGCGTCGGCGCCGGGATCCCCTGGCGGGGTCTCCTCCTCGCCTACGGCGCCGGCCAGTTGGCGGCCAACCTGCCCATCACCCCCGGCGGCCTGGGAGCGGTGGAAGGCAGCCTGACGGTGGCCCTGGTGGCCTATGGTGGCGGCCAGGTGACGACCGTGGCCGCCGTCCTCGTCTATCGGATGATCACCTTCTGGCTGCTGCTCGTGGTGGGCTGGGCGACCTATGCGGTCCTCCGCTGGACCGCGAGAGGAGAGGCCGCGAGAGGACAGGCCGCAGGATGACCGGCCGGGCCGGACACCGCCGCCGGGCCGGGACCCGCCTCGTCGCCACCGCCGCGTTCGGGCTGCTGGCCGGCTGCGGCGGCCCCCGCAACGTGCTCAACACCGCCAGCAGCCACTGCTTCAAGGCGCTCCCGTCGGCCCGGGCCACGGTGCAGAACCACGGCCGCCTCGTCGGGGTCCGCTCGGTCCTGGCCAACAAACTGGCCCGGAACCTCCCGCAGGCCGCGCCGCTGGACAAGCGTCAGCTGTGCGTCATCGCCTTCCGCGGTCCCTACGCCGCCGGCGAGATCCCCCGGGCGGACCCTCCCGGCCCGGGAACGTACGCCATCGTCGCCGTGGACAAGGACGGCGCGACGGTCCTGGCCTCCTTCGTCGTCAGCGACCTTCCCGTCCGGTTCCGGCACCGGTTCTGACCGGCGCGTCGTCGACACCGTCTGGCGGGGGCCCGCCCGTACCCCGGCGGCTACCGGAAGGAGGCGGCGGCGTTGCTCATGACGGCGCCGACGACCTGGCCGCCGACCTGCTCGAACTGGATCCGGACCTGCTCGACCTCGTCGCGGTCGGTGTGCCTGGCGTCGGCCACCACGAGGATGCCGTCGACGAGAGGGGCGAGGGCCAGGCAGTCGGACGCGCCGATGGCGGCGGGGGCCTCGACGATGACGAAGTCGGCCACCTTGCGGCGCTCGGCGAGCAGCTCGCGCATGAGGTCGCTCTGGAGCAGCTCGGCGGGCTGGGCCGGCACCGGGCCGCTGCCGAACACGACGAGGCGCTCGACGCCGGCCGGTTCCTGCACGGCCTCCCACGGCGGCATCTCGCCGGCCAGGACGTTGGACAGGCCACGCTCGTTGTCGAGGCCGAAGTACTGGTGGACCTTGGAGCCCCGCAGGTCGGCGGAGAGGAGCACGACCCGCTTGCCGACCTGGGCCAGCGACACGGCCAGGTTGGCGGCGATGGCCGACCGGCCGTCTTCGCCGGTGGGACTGGCCACCATGATCGTCTTCAGGCCCTGGCGCTCGGCCATGACCAGCACCCGGGTCCGCAGCGCCCGGTAGGCCTCGGAGGCGGGGCCGTTGGGGTGCTGCATGGTGACCAGCGCGGGGGCCGTACGACCGCCGTTGCGCCGGGTGCGGGGAACGGTGGCCAGCACCGGGGCCCGGAGGTACTCCTCGAGGTCGACCCGACCCCGCAGCCGGCCGTCGACCCGGTCCCGGCCGAAGGCCATCAGCGTCCCGACGAACAGGCCGAAGAAGGCGCCGAGGACGGCGTTGGTCTTCGGCTGGGGGCCGTCGGGAACGCCGGGAAGGCTGGCGGCGCTGACCACGGCGCCGGGGTCGTTGATGTCGAGCCGGTCCATGTCGGCCACCGTCTGGCGGTACGGCGCCGCCTGGGCCCCGAGCCGGTGGAGGGATTCGCCCGCCTCGGCCGCGGCGGCGCTGTTGACGGGAGCGCCGGCGAGGCGCTGCGTGGCGGCGACGATCTCGGCGTTGATCGGCGCCAGCGCGGCGTTGGCGTTGGCGACCTGGACGTCCCGGGACCGGGCCGCCTCCTGTGTCCGGTAGGCGAGGTAGGAGTCGGCGAAGGCCTGGGCGCAGGTCTGCGCCCCCGCCTTCGTCGAGTCGGTACAGGTGAAATCGAGGAACTGGGTGGTGCCGACCACCGCCACGGTCAGCTTCGATTCGAGATCGGTGATCGACAGGCTGGTCTTCAGCCGGGCCTTGGCCAGGGTCGCCACCTCACCCGAGGCGGCGACCTCCCGCTCGGATCCCATCGCCACCAGCTGGTCGACGCCCGCCGGGGTGACCGCGGCGGTGATCGGACGGACCAGCACCGCCGCCGTCGACCGGTACGACGGGGTGACGATGGCCACCGAGTAGAAGAGACCGGCCGCCAATCCGGCCAGGGCCACAGCCGCCACGAGCAGCTTCCGGCGCCGGAACACACCGAGCAGGTCGATGTGGCCGGGGAGGAGCCCGGTCGGGCGGCTCGTGGTCAGGGCTGTGTCCACGTTCGGGCTCCAGGGGGATCGGCGCAACAGAAGGGATGGCGCGCCGGGAACGGCCATGGCGGCGCAGCAGAACGCCGCGGTGATCGGACGAGCCTCGCTCCCAGCTTCGGCGCACGGTACGCCGCCCGGTATGAGATCCCGATGAAGCGACGGCGTCCCCCAGGGGAGACCTGCCGGAGCGGCGGGGCTCCGGCGGCGCAGACCGTCCCCGGCGACATGATCGCCGGCTGAACCCCGCCTTGACGTCAGAGGTCACCTGAGGAATTCGGCGAATTGTCCCGCAGGACATGACGGCGGGCGGGTGGTATCTGACCCCAGGTGCCACCGGGACCGCCGGGACCCCTCCCCGCCGCGCTCCCCCCGCCACACGAAATGGAGCACCCATGTTCCCGTTCTCGCTCTCGTCGAAGTTCATCGGGCGGATCCGCCGCAACGCCGCCGCCATCGCCGCCGCGGTCGTCGTCGGGGCCGGCGCCGTGGGCGGCCCGGCGCTGACCCCGGCGCGGGCCGACACGTCGAGCCCGCCGGCGACGCCGGGCTACTGGCTCGTCGCCTCCGACGGGGGCATCTTCTCCTTCGGGAGCGCCCGGTTCCTCGGCTCGACGGGCAACATCCACCTCAACCAGCCGATCACCGGCATGGCCCCCACGCCGACCGGCAACGGCTACTGGCTCGTCGCCTCCGACGGCGGGATCTTCGCCTTCGGCGACGCCGGGTTCTTCGGCTCCACCGGCAGCATCAAGCTGAACAAGCCGATCACCGGCATGTCGACCTCGGCCTCGGGCAAGGGCTACCGCATGGTCGCCTCCGACGGAGGCGTCTTCAGCTTCGGCGACGCCGCCTTCTTCGGATCGACCGGCGGCCAGACCCTGGCCAAGCCGATCTCGAGCATGGCGCCGACGCCGTCCGGGACGGGCTACTGGATGGTGGCGTCCGACGGCGGCGTCTTCCCCTTCGGCGACGCCGTCGGCTTCGGCGGCGCCCCGACCGTCCCGTCGACGCACGGCCCCCGGGCCATCGCCGCCATGGTGCCGAGCCCGAGCGGCGCCGGCTACTGGGAAGCGTCCACCACCGGCGAGGTCCTCCCCTTCGGGGACGCCGCCAACCTCGGCGGCGCCGCCAACCTGTCCCGCCCGATCGTGGGCATGGCGGCCGTCCCCCGCCCGGGCGCCGGCACCGGCCCCGCCGGGGGCGCGGTCACCCCGACGCCGCCCGGCCCCGCCGCCACGACCACCACCACCCAGGCGCCGTACCGGGGGGCGGCCGGAACCTTCTCCTCGGTCGCCAGCCCGAGCTGGGGCAGCCTGCCCGACCCGGCCACGGGCCGTTCCCAGATCGTCCACGCCACCCTCGAGGTCGGCGACAGGCTCTTCGTCGCCGGCGAGTTCACCAACATCGAGGACCCCGCCACATCGCCGGCCACGCCGGCGTCGCCGGCCACGCCCTACCTGGCCGTCCTCGACGTGGCCTCCGGCGCTCCGGTCGCCAACTCGCCGTTCAGCGACCCGACCCTCCAGCCCGACGGCGTCGTGAACGCCCTGGCCGTCTCGCCCGACGGGCAGACGCTCTACGTCGGCGGCAAGTTCATGAAGGCCGGCGGTGGGACCAGCCCCCGCCTGGCCGCCCTCGACGTCGACACCGGCCGTATCGTCGGGGCCTTCGCGCCGCCGGCACCCAACGCCGAGGTCCACGCCCTGGTCGTGAACCACGGCCACCTCTTCGCCGGCGGCGCCTTCACCACGCTCGGCACCGAGGCCCACGGGCTGGTGGCCGAGTTCGACGCCGCCTCCGGCGCCGTCCTGCCCTTCCAGTCGCCGGCGCTCGCCGCCGGCACCTACTCCGGCCACGGCGGGACACCCGACCCGGCCAGTCCCCTCCCCCCGACCGTCCACGACCTCGCGGTCACGGCCGACGGCTCCTACGTCCTGGCCGGCGGGGACTTCCTCCACTTCGGGACCACCGAGGCCACCGACCCGAACGGGAAGAAGGACGGCGGGCTCGTGGCCCTCGACGGCACCACCGGGGCGCTGACGCCGTGGCAGCCGGTCGGCGGCCGTCCCACCTTCTCCCTCTTCACCGGCCTCGACGGCACGACGATCTTCGCCGCCAAGGGCGGCGGCGGCGGCGTCGGCACGGCCTTCGTGCCGGGATCGCCCACGCCGCTGTGGACGAACAACGTCGACGGCGACGCCACCGGCATCGTCGCCACCGCCACCACGGCCTACCTGGTGGGGCACTTCAACCACGCCGGGATCAAGCCCACCGACCCCTGCCTCGTCTTCACGCCGACCCACAACGTGAACTGCCCCAACGGCACCCACAACAACCACCTGGTGGCCTTCGACGCCAAGACCGGCTTCCTCGACACGACCTTCACCGCCCAGGCCGACACCAACAAGGGTCCCGACGACGCCTCCATGGGCGCCCACCACCTCTACGTCGGAGGCGACTTCAACGGCGTCGCCGACTCGGTGACCGGCGCCTGCACGAACCACGCCATCGTCTACTGCAAGAGCTACCGGGCCCAGCCGGGCCTGGCCGTCTACCCCGGCAGCAGCTGAGGACAACGACGCAAGCGCAGGGGGCCGTCCGGTGTCCCGTCCCGCAGGGCTGGCGGGTGCGCCGGCCGCCGGGAGGGTAGAAGTGTCGGCGTGCAGGAACTGCCCGAAACGGACATCGAACGGGCCGAAGCGGGCCCCGTGGCGCACCGCCATGACGGGCTGGACGGGACCGTCCTCCTCGAACATGTGCGGGCCGTCCACCGCCTCGGCGCCCCCGACCATCTGAGCCGCTCGACGATCGAAGGGCTCCACGACCGCCTCCACGACGAGGCGGATGCGGCCGCCCGATAGCGGCGCCGGCGTTCGAGGTGGGCATCGGCCTGCCGCTGGCCTGAGCGCCCCGAACCGGACAGGTCGGCCGGTCCGGGGACGGTCCGGGCGAATCTGACCGGCCCGACTGGCGCGGAGCTCCGGAGTCGTGGTACGCTGTTCCTTGTCGTCCGCAGGAGCCGGGACCGCAAGGTAAAGGTTACTGTGGGCGGCATTTTCGCGTCCCCGCCGGATCGCCGCAGGTCACGCCTCCTTTCCCGGGCGCCGCGGCGCCCGACCACTCCCCCGTTCCCAGCCCTGGCCCTCGTCGCCCAATCTTATGTAACAGGCTGTACCTAAGACTTCCACACCCGACCCCGGGACGCCGCCGAGGGTCCAGGGGTGAGGGACGGCCCGAGGGGTGACGGGCGGTCCAGGGGTGAGAGACGGCCCAAGGGGGACGGGCGCAACGAGCAGGGGGCGTGGCCGGCAGACGCTCGAGGCCGCTCCCCCCGAAACGGCCAAGCGTCCGGCATCGGCCGACACCCCCTGCTGTGTCAGCACGATTCGACACATCCGGTGCCGAGCCCTTTCCACACCGGCAAGCCCCCGCCACCATCCCGTCCGGCCGGTGGCAACGGCCGCCACCGGCACGGGTCGCGCCGGGGGGCCCGAGCCGTATATTCACACGGTGTGCTGGGGCAGCAACCGCACACCATCACCGGCCTGTACGTGGCCGTCGGGGCGAGCGACGCCGTCGGCGTCGGGGCGCGCCGCCCCCGGCGCGAGGCGTGGCCGCGGCTGGTGCACCGCCAGGCCTTCGGGCGTCAGACCCGGTTCGTGAACCTCGGGGAATCGGGCGCCACGGTGGCCTCGGCGCTGAGGGACCAGGTCCCCGGGGCGGAGCGGCTGGGCCCCGACGTGGTCACCGTGTGGCTGGTCGTGAACGACGTGGTCGGCGGCGTCCCCGTCGACGGCTACGAGGCCCACCTCCACGAGCTGGTCGGCCGGCTCCGCCGGGGCGGCGCCAGCCGGGTGCTGGTCGGGAACTGCCCCTACCTCGACCGCCTGCCCGCCTACCTGGTGGGACGGGCGGCGGGATGGCTGCCCGAACCCGACGAGGCGAACCGCACCGTCGACGGCTACAACGCCGCCATCGGGACGGTCGTCGTCCGTCACGACGCCACACTGGTCGACCTGCGCACCGCCGGGCTCGCCGCCCGCCGGGCCGGCCTCGAACCGGCCCTGTTCGCGGCCGACGGGTTCCATCCCAGCACCGCCGGTCACCGCGCCCTCGCCCGCGCCTTCGCCGCCGCACTGCGGACCTGAGACTCCGCCCGCGACGGTCGGTCGGCGACGGTGGGCAAGCCGGTGCATTCGAAACCGACCCGGACGTGCTGCTCGGTGCGGCGTTCTTCGGCCCGGGCGTGGCGGAGCCGGTGTTGGTCGCACGAGGGCGGTGGCGACCGTGAGCAGCACGGAATAGCCGATCCCGCCGAGGAGCGCTCCCCCACCGACGTCCGGCGCGCGTGCCGTGCCGACCTTCGGCGCGTGCCGGACCGACCTTCGGCGCGTGCCGGACCGACCTTCGGCGCGTGCCGGACCGACCTTCGGCGCGTGCCGGGCCGACCTTCGGCGCGTGTCCCGCCGGTCGGTCACCGACCGTCTGCCGATGATCGGCGGGCCGAACGCCGGTCGTCGAAGCATCCGTGCCGGGTGGCCGGTCGGTCGGCGGCCGAGCCGTTGCCGTTCCTCGACCGGTCGGCGACGGATGTGTGGCCGGTCCGGCGCCGTTCATCGGACGGCCGGTCACACGTGCTCCGCCGGTCACTCCCTGATAGGCGGCCGGTCATCCCCTGATAGGCGGCCGGTCAACCGCCGTCGGCCCGATGACGCCCGGCTGTAGATCGGCCGCTCAGCGGAAGATCGGTGACCGGCGAAGGGGGGACCGTCGACCGGTCGGCGGCCCGCCGGTCGACGTCCGACCGGGGACCGGCGATCGGTGCCCTGACGGTCGGGGACCGGTCGGGGGTCAGCGACCGGAGGGGCACTGACCGGTCCCCGCTCGGTCGGCACACCGTCATCGGATGGTGGGGGGTCGGTGACCCACCGGTCCACCATCCACATCTTTCACTCTGGCAACATGGCGGGGGAGCGGGCAGCGGGAGTAGGGGATCAGCCGGCGATGGCCGAGATCGGGTGGCGAGGGTGATTCCCAGCGCGTTGATGGTGTCGAACGGCAAGGGCGGCGTGCTCAAGACGTCGCTGGCCGCCAACCTGGCCGGCCTGGCGGCCCTGTCGGGCTGGCGGGTCCTGGCCGTGGATCTGGATCCGCAGGGAAACCTGGCCTCGGACCTCGGGGTGTTGGACCGGTCCGACGGGGGGGAGGGGCTGCTGCGGGCGGTGGCTGACGGTGTGCCACTGGCGCCGCTCACCGCGGTGCGGCCCGGTCTGGATCTGGTCGCCGGCGGTCCCCGGACGTCCGACCTGACCGGCCATCTGTCCCGGGCGGCGCTGACGGGCCAGTTCGTCCACGGCTGGTTGGACCGCGCTCTCGCCCCGCTGGCCGGCGCCTACAACCTGGTGCTGTTCGACTGCCCGCCGGGGGAGGCGCTCATCCACACGCTGGCTCTGACCGCCGCCCACTACGTGCTCATCCCCACCCAGCCCGATCTGGCGTCGATCCATGGGTTGGGAGCCGTGTTCGCCCGGCTGCTCGACGTCCGGTCGACCACCAACGCCAACGTGGAGGTCCTCGGCGTGGTGGTCGGACCGGTCGGCACCCAGAGCACCGCCATCGTCCGCGACACCAGAGCGAAGCTGGCCGAGGTGCTGGGCGAATCGGTGGCGGTGTTCGACCCCACGATCCGTCTGGCCCAGGCCGCCGCCGTCCACTGCCGTGAACGGGGCCTGCTGGCCCACGAGTACGAGGCGGCGGCGGGGACGGCCGCGCCGTGGTGGAAGCGGCGCGACTGCAAGGAGCCCCAGCCGAGCTTCTCGTCGGCCGCCGCTGGTCTCGCCGAGGACTACCAGCGCCTCGCCGAGGCGATCCTCGGCGCCTTCTCGGCCCGCCAGCACGAGCTGGCGGCAACGATCGGGGTGGCGTGATGGATCCGCTCGAGTCGGTGGCCAAGTACCGCCAGCAGGAAGCCGCCGGGGGTGGCCGGACCCTGAAGATCGCCCCGCCGCCGGCCATCCCCGTGGCGCCGGCGCCACCGCCGGCTGATCCGGCCGGCGCCGCGCCGGACGACACCCGGACCCCCGCACCGGCCGACGCCGACGGTGATCCGTCGGGTGCCGGCGGACCGGTGGGGGAGGGGAGGATCCTGGGCAACACGCGGGGCCGCAAGCAGCTCCTCTACGTCTATCTGCCCGGCCCGACGATTCAACGGCTCGACGACGCCCGCCCCGGGCACGGCACGTTGGGAGCGGCGGTGATGGCGGCGCTGCGGGGATCGTACGAATGGCTTCTCGACACCCACACCCCGGAGCCGGTGGAGGCGGTCGGCCCGTTCCCGGCCGTGCGGGGCCCGAAACGCCGCCAGGGACTCGAGGAGGGGCGTCTCAAGCCGTTCTACGTCGACCCCGGAGAAGCCAAGGGGATCGACGCCCTCGCCGGGCAGCTCGAGATGTCGCCGAGCGAACTCGTCACCATCGCCATCGACTTCTGGTACGGGGACCGCAGCCCGGCCGGGGGCAGCTGAAGAGACACTCATCGGTCCCTCCCGTGCTCCTTTCCCCAGCGGCGCACGACAGGTTTCCCCAGCGGCGCACGACAGTTTCCCCAGCGGCGGACGACAGGGGGCGTCCACCCGGCGTGCGGTCATGCGGTGGCGGGGCGCGAGTTGGAGGGGCGCTCCGGTAGGGCCACCGTAGGGTCGCCGCCGTGAAGCGACGAGAGTCGCCCGGCCCGGCGGCGCGGCCCGGGAGGCGACGTCGGCGGGGGCCGGTTCAGGGAGTGGAGGGCGTGGCGAGCACGTCGGCGACGCTCCGGGCCAGCCCGGCCAGCTGGCGTTCCAGCTGGGCGATCCGCCCGTCCTTTTCCGCGAGGCGCGCCCGGAGCTCGGCGACGAGGGCCTCGGCCTGGTCGAGCCGGGCCTGCTGGGCGGCGCCGAGGGCGCCCTGGAGCATCTCGACCCGCAGGTCGGCCAGCGTCTCTTCGACCGGCTCCGGCGGCGGGGGGGCGACCCGACCCCGGTTCTGCGCCTCTGCCTCGATCTGGGGGCGGCTGACCATCCACTCCCGGCCCGGATTCCCGTCGCCGCGGGGTCCGACCCCCCGCAGGGTGCCCGTCCTCAGCCGTTTCCGCAGCGCCCCGGTGCCTTCGTGACCGAGGAGACGAGCCGCGTCGGTCACCGGCATCAGCGCTTCACCGGGCAACGGAACGGCCACCACCACGGCACCCATCGTACCCCGAGAAGCGTTACCTACCGTGACTATCCGTTACCACGGTTCCGGAACGGCACGGCGGCGGTCACGGATCAGAACACAGGGCCCGTGAGGTTGCGTCACCATCCGCGGCAGCGGTACTCCCGTGCCGTAAACCATCCGCAACGGAACGGTTCAGCCGAAACGGGAGGGAACCCGGCAGGCGAAAGCGGACGTCGTTGGGCCGTGGGTGGAGTGGCCCGTCAGCACACATGAGTGGAGGCCCGGGCGTGCAGACCCGGACCTCCCAGTACGGACCACTACCGAAACCGCGGCATCCGGCTTCAGTGGGCGGCACTGTGCGCCCTCCACGCTAGCGGGCCGCGCCCAGCCCCGGAGGGATACCCGAACCGATGCTCGCCGTCGGGTCGACACACCTGTTCCGCGCTCCCGCACCGGCTCGCGGCGCTGCCGTGCCGTGCCGGGCCGGCCATGCCGGCCCGGGAGGACAGCGGTGACCACCGCCGCCCGGGGCGGGTCGCCCCCGGCGGGGGAGCAGGCCCTGCACCTGCAGGGCGAGCGGCTGCCGTTCGCCATGCTCCCGAGATGGCTCCTGTACCACCGGGAGGTCGCCGAGGGCGCCAAGTTCCTGTACTGCGTGCTGCACGATCTGGTGTCGGGTCGGGAGGGTCCGACCAGGCCGGTGACCCGGGCCGAGCTCGCCGCCTGGTGCGGGGTGAGCGCGGACACGGTGGACCGGCGCCTGGCCGAGCTCGTGGCGGTCGGGGCCGTGGAGAAGCAGCCCCGCATCCGGGCCGGCGGCCAGCAGGCCAACGTCTACATGGTGTGGCTCACACCCCCGGACGGCCTCCAGCGCGACACCGGAGGGCCTGTGGACAACCGGGGCCGCAACGTTGCGGCCCCGGTTGAGGGTGGCGCGAATCCGCCGGTCAGCCGCCGCCGCGAATCTGCGGCCCCGCTCCCCGCCGGGAGTGCGGGGCCGCACCCACGCGGCGGCGGGGGCCGAACCGGTGCGGCCCCCGATAGGAAAGATGAACAAGAAGATATACCCCCCCAACCCCCCCGCACAGCGGGGGGGCCAGACGATGTCG